>QKGY01000121.1 GCA_003250235.1 Desulfuromonadaceae bacterium | reverse complement strand
AAGCGAACCGGAACAGCCCGACAAGGAAGTCGGCAAAGGACGAGGCGCTGTATTGTATCCGCGACGAGGGAAACGAAAATCCGCACCCCCAGGTCGCGACCTCGCGGGAAGGGTGCGGACAACGCCGGCGCAGCCAGAACCAGACCCCGGCCAGCAGAAACAGCAGCAACCAGCCCGAAGCGCCGATCATCGTCAGGGGCGCCAGCGGTGCGGCCAGATCCAGGGCGGCCAGGGGGGGAAACCAGGAAGAGGCCGCCTGCTGCAGCAGCGGAGCCAGTGTCCAGGGCAGCAGACCGATCCAGGCACAGGCAAGCAGCAGGGCCAGCATCGGCACACGCATCGAGCGGGGAGCGGCATGCACCGAAGCCGTATGCGCAACACGGGATTCCCCCAGAAAGACGACCCCGAAAACCTTGACGAAGCAGGCCAGCGCCAGCCCGCCGATCAGCGCCAGGGCCGGAGCCGCCAAGACGGCCAGATGGCTGCCGAGACCGCTCCCCTCCAGGGAACGGAAAGCGCCCAGGTAGATCAGCCACTCGCTGACAAATCCGTTGAAGGGCGGCAGGCCGCTGATCGCCACGGCACCGCCAAGAAAGCAGGCTGCCGTCCACGGCATGGGGCGCAGCAGGCCTCCCATACGGTCCATCTCCCGGGTGCCCGTAGCATGGATTACCGAGCCTGCGGCGAGAAAGAGCAGGGATTTGAAAAGACCGTGATTGATCGTGTGCAACAGCGCGCCGCAAAGCCCCAGAAGGCACAAGACCGGCTGATCGAAGCTTCTGCCGAGCAGAGCCACCGCCAGCCCCAGAACGATGATGCCGATGTTCTCCACGCTGTGGTAGGCGAGCAGGCGCTTGATGTCGTGCTGCGCCAGGGCCAGGGCGACCCCCAGGACCCCCGAGATCACTCCCAGCACCAGCAGTCCCGCGCCCCAGCTCACCGGGATATGGGCGTAAAACGAGGTCAGACGCACCAGGCCATAGATGCCCGTCTTGATCATGACCCCCGAAAGCAGGGCCGAAGCGTGGCTGGGAGCCGCGGCGTGGGCGCCGGGCAGCCAGATGTGCAGGGGCATGATGCCGGCCTTCATGCCGAAACCGACCAGGCCGGAAATGAACACCGCCGTGCCCAACCCGGAGGACGCCAGGCTGGCCGCATGGGGGAAGGCGAAGCTTCCGGTCATGCGCGCCAGAAGGGCAAACAAGGCGAAGAGGGCCAGGGTCCCCGTATGGGTCGCCGCCAGGTAGATCAGACCGGCGCGGCGGGAATCCTCCTTTTCATCTTCGGTGGTGATGAGAAAAAATCCGGAGAGCGCCATGGCCTCCCAGGCGAAAAGGAACAGCAGGGCATTGCGGGCGGCCAGCACCAGAATGATGGACCCGGCGATCAGACCGTAAAAAAGGCGCAGCTTGCGGCCGTTCTGCGGATAGCGCTGCTGCGGCCAGTAGCCGAGCCCATAGACCGCTCCGGTAGCCACAACGAGAAAAAGCGGAAAAAGAAAGACCGCCGTGAGAGCATCGACCTGCAGCAGGAATTCGGCGCCGGGCACCGCCCAGGCCCAGTGAAGACGGCTGTTTTCAGGATGAGCCAGAGCCAGAACGGTTCCGAGCAGGGCG
>QKGY01000450.1 GCA_003250235.1 Desulfuromonadaceae bacterium | reverse complement strand
GCCTCGATCTTGAGGTGGCCTTCGATACGGGTCACGGGATCAATGGTAATCTTTGTTGCCATACACTCTCTCCTATCTGAAAAAATTATCCCGGCACCTGGGTCGCAGCAGATGGCGGCTATTGCCGGGCGTAGATGCGTAAACGGAATGGGTATACGGCAAAGAGCATGCCCATGCGTAACAACGGCAGGGGTAATCTCTTTATAATTAACGAGTTAGAGGGTGAATCCGTATACCGAATGCAGATGAGAATTTACAGGTAATCGGGCCACATTGACCCAGGATGTTTCATTTTGTCCAAGTCAACCATGAGAGCAGAGCAGGTATTTTTGAGAGGACGCAGGAGTGCGGCAGGAAAGACCAGGAGCCGGGGGAAAGGGATGCCGGGCAGGCAGGAGGAACAGAGAAGGAGAAGAATCCGTTACTCGTCTTTGGCGATTCCGAACTGCTGCAATTTGCGGTCGAGGGTTTTACGGGAGATGGCGAGAATTTCGGAAGTGCGAACCTTGTGGTAGCGGGTTTGACGAAAAACCTGTTCAATATAAAGACGTTCCACCTCTTCCATGCTCATCTGTTCCTGCGGAAGAGAGAATTCGACGGGACGCCCTTCGGCGACTTTGACCGGCAGATGTTCGGAATCGAGCTCGGAACCATCGGCAAGAATCGTGGCCATTTCAATCACGTTTTCGAGTTCGCGGACATTGCCGGGCCAGTCATAGTTTTTCAGTTGTGCCAGGGCACGTGCGGAAATACCCTGCTGGTTCTTTTTACCGAACTTTGCGACAAAATGATCCACAAGAAGTGGAATATCTTCCCGCCGCTCCCTCAAGGGGGGAACGGCTAGCGATACCACGTTGAGTCGATAAAAAAGATCTTCGCGGAAACGGCCGGCTGCGACTTCCGCTTCCAGGTTCTTGTTGGTCGCCGCAACGAAACGGACATCAGCCTGCCGCACCCGTGTCGCGCCGACCGGGATAAATTCTCTCTCCTGCAGAACACGCAGAAGCTTGGCCTGCAGAGCCGGGCTGATATCGCCAATCTCATCGAGAAAAAGCGTTCCCTTGTGGGCCTCTTCCACCAAACCGCGATGATTGGCAACGGCTCCGGTAAAGGCCCCTTTGACGTGTCCGAAAAGCTGGCTCTCAAGAAGCGTATCGGTCAAAGCCGCGCAATTGATAGTCAGAAACCGCTGGTCGCTGCGCCGGCTGTTATAATGAATGGTGGAGGCGATCAGTTCCTTTCCGGTGCCGCTCTCACCCTGGATCAGGACGTTGGCCGAAGATTGAGCCACCTTGGTCGCCAGGGCCATGACGCGTTGAAACACCTCGCTGCGAAACACAACCTGGCTCGGGTCAAACCGGCGACGGATTTCTGCCTTGAGGGAGCGATTCTCCTCGACAAGGCGACTGCGCTCCACGACCTGCTGGATCGCATTCAGCAGGTCGTCGGCAAAAAATGGCTTGATCAGATAATCATGAGCCCCTTGCCGAACCGCCTCCACGGCCTTTCGAACCGTTGCCAGACCACTCATGATAATGACGGCCGTCTCGGGGACCAGGGACTGACAGCGTCTGAGCACCTCTCCCCACTCGGGGCCGGGGGTTCTCTCCTCGTGCAGGATCAAATCAGGCCGTTCGCTGCGATGATCTTCGATAAACTGCAGAAGCTGGTCGCCGTTTTCGAAAACTTCAACCTGGTATCCTTTGGCCGCAAGGGTCTCCTGCAGAAAATCCTGTGTCTCTTTGTCCCTATCGGCGATATATATCCGGCCCTTATCCATACATCCGTCTCGCAACCTGTTTTTACACGGGCAGTTTTCCTGCTACAGCTCTCAAGCTGCAATATGTTTCATAATGACCATAACAGAGCCGAACATCCTCCTACAACGAAAAATTTCATACCAGTCTCTCCACAAAACGTATACGCTATTGTAGCGATATGACCCTTGATTTTTTGCAAGACCTGCCCCTATATTCGACTCAGAATGAATCCCCTGCCGATAACGAGGCCACACGGTGCACGAACTGGGCATTACCAAGAACATCGTTGATATCGCCGAGCGAAATGCCCGGGAGCAGGGAGCCCAACGCGTCCTGACGGTGACCGTGACGGTGGGTGATCTGTCCGGGGTCGTTGCCGACGCGGTTGAATTCTGCTTTGAGGTCTGCATTCAAGGAACGTTACTCGAGCAGGCACGCCTTATCATCGAACGGGTGGAAGGCAAGGGACGCTGCCGGGAATGTGGCGCGGAGACCGCGATGGACACCATGACATTCAGTTGCCCCGCTTGCGGCAGTTTTGCGCTGGACCGTCTTGCAGGGGAAGAACTCAGCATCAAGGAAATGGAGATCGAATAGCCATGTGCATCGATTGCGGCTGTGGAAGCCAAACAGAGCATCACCATCATCATGATCATGACCACCACCATGAGCACGACCACGACAAAGCGCACGACCACCATCATGATCAGCCGGCGCGAACTGTTCGCATCGAAGAGGATCTGCTGGCTAAAAACAACCGGCTGGCCTCAGGCAACAGGGCCCTCTTCCGGGAACACGGCATCTTCACGCTGAATCTGGTGAGTTCTCCGGGCTCAGGAAAGACCAGCATCCTTGAAAAAACATTGAGAGACCTGCAGAGCGAGATGCACTTCGCCGTGCTTGAGGGAGACCAGCAGACTGCCAACGACGCCGATCGCATTGCGGCAACCGGCGTACCCGTTCACCAGATCAATACCGGCGCAGGATGCCATCTCGATGCCCACATGGTTGCGCACGGTGTAGAACATTTTCACCTGGACAAGCTGGATATCCTGATGATCGAAAATGTCGGCAATCTTGTCTGCCCGGCCTCTTTCGATCTGGGGGAAGATCATAAGGTTGCCGTACTTTCGGTCACCGAAGGCGAAGACAAGCCCCTTAAATATCCCCACATGTTCCGTGCGGCGGACCTCATGCTCATCAATAAGGTGGATCTGCTCCCCTACCTTTCCTTTGACCTGAACCGCTGCCTGGCCTATGCACGGCAGATCAACCCGGATATGCGCATCATCGAAATGTCCTGCGTATCAGGCGTAGGCATGGAGGAGTGGTACGCCTGGCTGCGCCAGCAGGTCACCCAAAAGCAGCTCAAAGCGTCTTAAACAGGAGACTCCCATGTGTCTTGGCGTACCCATGCTGGTCATGTCGATTGAAGGGGATGTGGCCCGTTGCGAGATAGACGGCGTCCAAAGAGAAGCCAGCCTCATGATGCTGGATGATGTCCGGGTTGGCGATTTCGTCCTGATTCATGCCGGTTTTGCCATCGAGAAGCTCGACCCCGCCCAGGCAGAAGAAACGGTATCCATGTTCCGCGCCATTCTTGCCGAGGGTGGAGGCCCGACGTGATCTCCGACAATGCGTACCGGGACCCGCAGGTGGCCCGGCGATACCTGGATAAACTGGCAAGCCTGACAGCAGGCCTTACCACCCCCATCACCTTGATGGAGGTCTGCGGCACCCATACCATGGCTATCTACCAGCATGGCATTCGCAGCCTCCTCCCCCCCGCCATCCGTCTTGTTTCGGGCCCCGGCTGCCCGGTGTGCGTCACCCCCCTTAGCTATATCGACCGTGCCATAGCCCTGGTGCGCAGACCCGATACGCTGATTGCAACGTTCGGAGATATGGTCCGAGTCCCCGGTTCGAGCAGCAGCCTGATCCACGAACAGGCGACCGGCGGGCAGGTTCGCATCGTCTATTCCACGCTTGATGCCCTGGTGCTTGCCCGCAAAAATCCCGACAAAAAAGTGATCTTTCTGGGCGTCGGGTTCGAAACGACCGCGCCGACCATTGCCGGAGCTCTGATTGCGGCCCGACGCGAGGGACTGAACAACTTTTTCGTTCTCTGTGCGCACAAAACCATGCCGGTGCCCATGGCGGCCCTGACGGCAGATCCCCAGCTCAACATTGACGGCTACCTGTGTCCGGCCCATGTCAGCGCCATCATCGGCGCGAACGCCTACCGTTTTCTGGCCGAAGATCGGGGTATCCCCTGCGTGGTAACCGGCTTTGAACCCCTGGATATTCTTCAGGGAATCGATATGGCCATCGCCCAGATCCTTTCCGGTCAGGCCCGGGTGGATATTCAGTATTGCCGATTTGTCAAACCGGAAGGCAACCTCAAGGCGCAGCATCTTCTTAAAGAAGTGTTCGAACCCTGCGACGCCGAATGGCGAGGCCTGGGAAATATCCCGGCAAGCGGTCTGCGCCTGGCTCCCGCTTTTGAGGCCTTTGACGCAGAGAAGGCACTTCCGGTTGCGGTCGAGCCTCTCCGGGAACATACCGGATGCCGCTGCGGTGAGATTCTCAAAGGGCAGATCGCTCCCAGGCAGTGCCCTCTGTTCAGAACGGTTTGCACGCCTGAAAATCCCGTTGGGGCCTGCATGGTGTCCAGCGAAGGGACCTGTGCCGCCGAATACAAATACGGGGACTGAACTCCGGCACTCCATGTAACCCATCTTTCTCACAACAAACGGCGGAGAGCCTCATGCCAACAGACATCATCCTTCTTGGCCACGGCAGTGGCGGGAAGCTCAGCCACCAACTGCTCGACGACCTGATCATTCCGACCCTCTCCGGCGTAGCCCTTAAAGACCAGAACGACGCAGCGATCCTGACTGCCCCAAGCCACCATGGCCGCCTGGCTTTTACCACAGACTCCTATGTGGTTGATCCGATTTTCTTCCCGGGTGGGAATATCGGCGATCTGGCAATCAATGGAACGGTCAATGACCTGGCCATGAGCGGCGCCCGCCCTTTTGCCATCAGCGTAGGGCTTATCCTCGAGGAAGGGTTGCCTTTTGCCGAGTTGCGCCGAATCCTGGAATCCATGCGTGTAGCCGCGTCACAGGCCGGTGTTTCCATCGTCACCGGGGATACCAAGGTCGTCCCGAAGGGCAAAGCCGACAAAATCTTTATCAACACGGCAGGCATCGGCATTCTGGACCATTCTTTCATTCTGACGGGGAGCGGCGCCAAACCCGGAGACAAAATCCTGATCAACGGCACCATTGGCGACCACGGCATGGCCATCCTGGCAAAACGTGAAGGTCTCGACCTCGACAGCGATATCTGCAGCGACTGCGCCCCGTTGAACGGACTCGTCGAAGACATCCTCGCTGCCGGCGGCGACGCGGTGCACGTCCTTCGCGATCCGACTCGCGGCGGGGTGGCGACCACTCTCAAAGAGATTGCCCGCCAGTCGGGCACAGATTTGCTCCTGAACGAAACGGAGCTTCCGGTAAAAAGGGAGGTTAACGGGGTTTGCAGCATTCTCGGTCTCGATCCTCTTTACGTCGCTAACGAAGGAAAACTGTTATGCATCGTAAGCGCAGAGAAATCCGGGGATGTTTTGGCCGCAATGCACTCACACCCTTACGGGAGGGAGGCTGCCGTGATTGGCGAGGTAACGGGTATCGGCAGCGCAAGACTCTCCCTGCGCACGGCCATCGGCGGGCTCAGAAGCATTGAAATGCTTTCCGGAGAGCAGTTGCCTCGTATCTGCTGAGACTAGACTGACGGGGAAGGAAAAGGGAACGTGAGACTGATGGTCGTCCCCTCCCCTTCATGGCTATCAACGCTGATCAAGCCCTGATGGTTTTCCATAATTCGCTGGCAGATCGCCAGCCCGAGTCCGACCCCATGCACTTTGGTTGTAAAAAAGGGCTGGAAAAGATTCTGTTTGACCTCTTCGGACATGCCGCACCCCGTATCCCTGATCGAAATTTTGCAGCCGTCCCCCTGCGTGACGCCACTTATAAAAATTGGCCCCCCCCCCGGCATGGCTTGCGCAGCATTCTGCACAAGATTCCACAGCACCTGTTCCAGCAGGACAGGGTCTGCATAAACCTCTAAGCTTTCCGGCACTCCTGCAAGAGAGAGCTCGACAGCTTTCAGTTCGTCCTTATCTTCCGCCTCAACGGAAATATCCTGCAATAGCGGGAAAACCTTAAAGGTCTGCGGATCGGGCCTCCACTGCTTGGAATAATCCAGCATCTGGCCAACAGTCATTGCCAGGCGATCAACCATGGCCAGGACCCCGTTCAAGACAGCCCTGTGAGCATGCGTCTGGGGCATTTTTTTCACAATGATCTGTACGGCACCGCTGATACCGGCTAGTGGGTTTCTGATCTCATGGGCTACGGAAGCACACATCTCACCCATCACGGCAAGATGCTTCGTTCTGAGAACACGGGCCTGCATCTCCTTGGCGTCGGTAATATCGCGGATCACGCCAATAAACAGGCTGTCTTCCCCCAGCCG
>QKGY01000299.1 GCA_003250235.1 Desulfuromonadaceae bacterium | reverse complement strand
GAGGTTCAACTGCCTGAGGGTGTTTGCGTTTATCATCCCTTGTTCCTCTTGAGGTTATAGACGTAAGCCAGAATCTCGGCCACCGCCTTGAACATGTCTTCGGGTATGCTGCGTCCGATATCCACTTTGTAGAGGGCCCGGGCCACCGGGACGTTCTCCACCATGGGAACGTTGTTCTCCCGGGCGATCTCCCGGATGCGCATGGCCAGGTGATCGGCCCCTTTGGCCACCACCTGGGGAGCATCCATCTCGCCGCGCCGGTAGGACAGGGCGATGGAGAGGTGGGTCGGGTTGGTGATGATGACATCGGCCTTGGGCACTTCGGCCATCATCCGGCGACGGGCGACCTGTTGCTGAATCGCGCGGATGCGCGACTTGATGTACGGGTCGCCTTCGGTCTCCTTGAACTCCTCTTTCTGCTCCTGCTTGGACATTTTCATTTTCTGTTCCATTTCCCAGCGAACGAACAAAAAATCGAACAATGCCAGCAAAATTAATACGCCAGAGCTCTTCAGAAGCACCAAAGCCCCTACTTTTGCCACATATCGGACCGTTTCGGTCACGTCCATGTCGATCAGATAGAGGGCTCCCTCGAACTCGGCGTTGATCGCTTTGAAGGCGATGACCCCCACGAGAGTCACTTTGGCCAAAGATTTGACTATTTCGACCAGGGAGCGTTTGGAGATGAATTTCTGCGCCCCCTGGATCGGATCGAGCTTGCTGAAATCGGGGATGAGGGGCTTGGCGGTGAACAGCCAGCCGACCTGCAGAAAACTGGCGAAGAACCCGACCACCAGCGTCAGCAGCAGGGGGGGCGCCATCAGCAGGGCCAGCTTGCCGAACATGACTGTCAAGAGGTTGACTGTGGAGAGCTGGGTGATCTCGAATTCGCCGGCGTTGCGCCAGTAGGCCGCCACGAAGGCGGAGAGCTGTTTCCAGAAAAAGGGCGCATAGAAGAACCACAGCAGCAGCGACGAGGTCAGCAGGGCGGCGGTCTGCACCTCACGACTCTGCGCGACCTGCCCCTTCTCGCGAAACTCCTTGCGTCGCTTGTCGGACGCCTGTTCGGTTTTTTCCTGTTGACTGTCGTCGGCCATGCGCGCCCTCCCCTACAGCACCTGGAACAGGTGGAGGAAACGCTCGCCCAGCGCATTGAATTCGCGGCCGAGCATCGTCACCAGCAGGTTGAGGGTCAGCCCCATCACCATGAGGGAGAGGCCGATGTTGACCGGGAACGACAGCATGAAGACGTTGAGCTGCGGGAAGACCCGCGAGAGGATCCCCAGCACGAAACTCGACAGCAGAAGGATGGCGAGCACCGGCGCGCTCAGTTTGACGGCCAGCACGAACATGGCCGAGACCAGGGTCATCAGGTAGGGAACCGCCTCGCCGGAGAGATCCATACCGCCCGGGGGAACGGAGCGATACGAATAGACGATCGCCTGCAGAAAGATGTGGTGAATGTCGAGGGCCAGAAACACCAGGATGGCGAAAACGTTCTGAAGCTGGGAGATCAGGGCGACCTGCCGCTGGTTCTGCGGATCGAAGACGTTGGCGGCGGCAAACCCCATCTGATAGCCGATGACGGTGCCGCCGAACTCGGCCGCCGTAAAGATCAGCCGGGCGATCAG
>QKGY01000429.1 GCA_003250235.1 Desulfuromonadaceae bacterium | reverse complement strand
AGTTCTTCTTGCGAGACATCGGGGTGGGGCATCATGCAGGCGATTCCCAGGCTGAGGGTGACTGCCGGGCTGATGGCCGAGGCGCGATGTTCGATGTTCAGTTCGGCAACCGCTTCCATGGCACGGCTGGCAACCTTTTTGGCGCCTTCGAGATCGGTTCCCGGCAGGAGAATGGCAAATTCCTCCCCTCCGTAGCGGGCGACCATGTCGGCAGGGCGCATGGCGGAGCTCTTCAGCGCTGCTGCCACCTTTCTCAAGCAGTGATCCCCTCCCTGGTGCCCGTAGGTGTCGTTGTACTTCTTGAAAAAATCGATGTCGCACAGAATCAGCGAGAATGGCTTTTTGTCCCGGGCCAGGCGTTTCCATTCGCGTAGCAGGGTTTCGTCGAAAGAGCGTCGATTGGCGACCTGTGTCAATCCATCCACCCGCGCAATGAGTTCCAGGGCCGTATTGAGTTCGGCCAGTTTCTCTTCGGCCAGCTTACGGCTGGTGATGTTTTTGAATTGGCCGACGATGCCGGAGGCGCCGTCCAGGGTCAGCAACGGGGCGGTTGTCAGGATGAAATACTGAGAATTGCCATCGGCATCGGGGAGACGGATATCCAGTTCTTTGATGCCGGCAGACGCCTCTCCCTTGGGGAGGGGGCAGCTCTTGCTGTCGCAGGCCCCATAATCAAGAAGTTCACAGCATTGCCTGCCGATGACCTGATCCAGGGGCTTTCTCAACAGGTTCAGCATCGCCTCATTGGCTCGCACCACGACCGCATCTTCACGAACGACCCAAAGAGCATCCGTACAGGCGTGGAAAACCTGTTCCAGCTCAAGGCTGGTCATTTCGGCGCGCAGAACCTTGGTATTGGCATCCGAATATGCCGATTCCAGGGCCTCCTGCATCTCCTGCAGGCTGAGGCATGATTTGCGCAGCAGTTCGTTCTCTTCTTCGAGTTTTGCCAGACGTTGTTTCAACGAATCCATCATATTGCTTGTCTTCTGAAAACCCTTGTTTTCGTTCTGGCGCCTCGGTGCTTAAGGGGGTAGGGAGGCGGTGTTTTTGCCTGGGGTGCATTTTCGCAGAGGATTAAATGACGGTCAAGCGTCTTTGCTGCTCCGAAGCGGGCTCAGAGCCAGTTGGCGATGATGATTCCCAGGCCGATTCGGTTGGTGGTGTGGTCGTAATCGATCAAACTTTCTCCGTATCCGTTGAAATATTGAATATATCCGTCGAACTTGGGGTGAAGCGGGAAGCTCCAGTCAAGCTGTACCGCGCCGCGGTTATCCGAGCGCAGGTTGTTGCGCACCATGATTCCAAAGCGGTGTTTGCCTGCGGTATAGACTGCGTAGAATTCTCCGTGCCCCATGTATTTCTGGATGTCCGGGTTGTCGTCGCTCGAACGGCTTTCGGGTAGTCGGTACCAGGGCCTGATGGCAAAATAAAGATTGCCTTTCTCGAAGGCCAGCAGGGTGTAGAGGCGGTTCCAGCTTCGCGAAAGGGGCTCGGAACGGCCGTTGGACTGATGTTCAATGCCGAAAACGATCATGCGGTTATGGACTCCCAGGAACGGCATGTCGTTGTCGAATGCGAGGAAGAGTTCGGGCTGGTAGTTCGTCTCCCGGAACGGGGAGGAGTTGGTGGCATTGTAGGCCTGCCAGTAGGATTGCTGGGTATAGCTGCCGAAAAGAGTGCCACGACCGGCAACGATCCGCTCCCACAGAGGGGTTTTGAAGCTGAACTGGAATTTGACTTCCGTCGGGCTGAGATCCACATCCGGATTCGTCGTGAGGTAAGGATCCCTGTTGACCGTGGTGTTGTAGGTGAGGGGAAGAAGATAGTTCTGTTTGTAAGGGATAATGCCGAAGCGGTTGCCGGCAATTTTCTTTTCGAGTTTCCGGCGTTCTTCGATGGCGGATTCCGTCGGCTGTTCCGAGGAGTTTTCCAGAGCGGTCTCGTTGTCCGGAGTGGCGGGGTCTGTGTTCTGATCGGCCCGGGCCGTCAGGCTCGCCAACAGCAACAGCATCAGGCTGACCAAGAGACGACGGGATCGTGCCATACATGCTTCGCGGGGAAGACTCATCGGAACCTCCTTGGCATTAAAGCATTTCCGGGGTGAACGCGACCACCTCGTCGATCGATGCCGCGTCCGTCAGGAGCATAACCAGGCGCTCAATGCCCAGGGCGATTCCGGCCGCCTCCGGCATGGTGGCCAGTTCCGTCAGGAATTTTTCCGGTGACGGGTAGGCGGTCTTGCCGGCAGCGCGCCTGGCCTGTTCGTCTTCGATGAACCGCTGACGCTGCTCCTGTGGGTCGGTCAATTCGGAAAAGGCGTTGGCCAGTTCCATGCCGAGGATATACAGCTCGAAACGTTCTGCAACCTCCGGATGACCGGGTTTTCGGCGGGCCAGAGCGGCAAAGCGCGCCGGGTATTCAATAAGAAACGTCGGTTTTTCCATGCCCAGGCAGGGCTCGACCTCCATGGCGATGATGTCGTCAAAGGGCTTACAGAGGCATAGCGCGCGAACGCCTCCTGAATCGTCAGGCGTTCCCAGGGCCCATCCGTCTGTAGGCTTTGGCCCTGGTAGGTCAGTCGCCCCTCAGGTACCAGGGAGGCGATCAGGGCTTCGCAGTCGCTCATCAGGCTATGGTAGTCGCACCCGGCACGGTACCACTCGAGCAGTGTGAATTCGGAGAGGTGGCGCTTGCCCCGTTCTTCCCGTCTCCAGCACGGGCAGATCTGGTAGATTTTTTCATATCCGGCGGCCAGTAGCCGTTTCATGCAGAGTTCCGGAGAGGTGTGAAGGAACCAGCTTTCCGAGGCCATGGCGTCAATATGAGCCTCGGGCGCATTGCCGGG
Source organism: Desulfuromonadaceae bacterium (assembly GCA_003250235.1). Classification (GTDB taxonomy): domain Bacteria; phylum Desulfobacterota; class Desulfuromonadia; order Desulfuromonadales; family SZUA-540; genus SZUA-540. The sequence continues at coordinate 7,049 of QKGY01000429.1, read as the reverse complement.
AATGCGGTGAGGCGTGTAGACCTCAAGGTAGCCGGCACAATCAAAAAAAGCCCGGATTTTCTGAAGAATCCGGGCTCTCTCTGTAAGGGCCGGCCGTTTTCTGGCCAACGCCCAGTTCGGTTCCATCGTAGGACTATTCCTTGACGCGGGTGACGTATTCGCCGGTACGGGTGTCGATCTGAATCATATCCCCTTCCTCGACAAAGGAAGGGACGGCCAGCGCATAGCCGCTCTCCACGGTAGCCGGTTTGTTGTTGCCCGCTGCCGTATCTCCCTTAACCCAGGGATCGGCTTGGGTGACGCGCAGGTTGACGAAGTTGGGGAGGGTGATGCCGATGCCGCGGCCATTATACACGAGGATCTTGACTTCCATGTTGTCTTTCAGGAAGTATTTGTCGTCCCCAAGGGTGTCTTCGCTCAGGGTCACCTGCTCGAAGCTCTTGTTGTCCATGAAGACATACCCTTCTTCATCCTGATAAAGGAACTGCATGTCGCGGTCTTCCAGTGCCGCTGGCTCGAAGCTTTCACCCGAGCGATAGGTGCGGTCAAAGAGCGATCCCGTGATCATGTTGCGAAGCTTGCATTTGTACAGGGCCTGGCCTTTGCCGGGCTTGGTGAAGTCGAACTGAACAATGGTGTGGGGCTCGCCGTCGATCATGAGCTTGAGCCCTTTTTTCAGATCTGCACAGGTGTACATACGAGGGTCTCCTTCAAGTGCGTTTTATATAGTTATGCATATCATGGATTCAGAAAAGCGCATTTAAACACAGGACTCCCCGTTTTGTCACTGAAAATTTCCCATGTGCCGCATTGTCTTCCTCCTCGCCTTTATGCTACATTCTGCCGTCCGACATTTTTCAGACAAAGGAGTTTGTTATGATTACCACGGCCGATTTCAAACGGGGACTCGTCATTCAGCTCGACAACGCCCCCTGTCTCATCCTGGATCTTACCACCCAGTCGCCTTCCGCCCGCGGCGGCAATACTCTGGTCAAGACCAAGTACCGCAACCTGCTGACGGGGCAGGTGCTGGAGAAAACTTTCAAGGCCGGGGACAAGGCCGACGAGGCCGACTTTGAAAGACGTAAAGGCCAGTTCCTCTATCCGTCTGGAGACGGTGGCGTGTTTATGGACCTGGAAAACTATGAGCAATACGAATTGAACGAAGAGCTTTTTGAGCCGGTCAAGGGGTTTCTCCTTGAGGGTGCCGATGTGCAGCTCGGGGTTTTCGAAGGGCGTGTGGTGAGCGTCGATCCGCCGATGATTGTCGAACTGATTGTGACCGAAACGGCCCCTGCCATCAAAAATGCGACCGCGACCGCACAGACCAAAGATGCGGAACTTGAGACGGGGCTTCACATTCAGGTCCCCGGCTACCTGGAGTCCGGTGAGAAGGTCAAGGTGGATACGAGGGAATGCCGCTTCGTTTCAAGGGCCTGATCCCCTGACCGTCTGAGATATCAAGCCGCCCGTACCCCGGGCGGCTTTTTTGACTGTTCTTTCCACCCTCCCTGTTTCTTTCCTGCCTTTCTTTTTTTCGCAATTCTGCAAAAAAACAGATTTCATGCATCGCGGATCTGCAAAACCTTGTGTTGAGTGAGGCGAACTCACCAGAAGCGGCTCAAAGGCCCTGTTTATGCCGTTTCCGGGGAGACCGATCGCTTTTTGCGATTTGCATAAATGCAAAATATTTCTCGTCAGTCTACGGACCAGAAAAATATTATATTTTGATAACTATCTGAAATATTTGGATTAAAAATAAAATATCGTCTTTTGCCAAACATTGGTATGCCGGTTGCTCTTATACAGGGCAAGCATGACGACGGTGTTTTCTCCAACGAACCCGTATCCCACAGATGAAGGTCAGCGATGGTTTGTCCCTTTTTCCGACATAATGAAGATTACTGCGATGTTGGTTGCGGTTATATTTCGCCGCACGATGTCAAAACGATCGTTGCTTATTGCAACTGCCGGTTTAAGGAATGCACCAAGTATCAGGAGCTTGTCGAGCGTGTAGCCCTCCCTCCTGCCATGTTTCCAGCCACCCCCCGTGCTGGCCGAGTCAGGCCGCTCATGAGGGCCGCGGAGGCAACAATGGCAAAGCGGACTGCCGCTCCGATCTCTATAGCGTTTAAATCGCGATGGCCTCTTTCTTATCAGCTTCGGTATGTGACAGCCCATTATCACGAAACTTACAGCCCATCATTCACAGAGGAGAGAACCATGTCTGAACACCTGAAAAACAAAGGTTGGACCGTCGTTATGGCCGGGACCGGCATCAACCTGGCTCTGGGTATCCTTTATGCCTACAGCATGCTTAAAGGGGAAATCGGCAAGATGTTCGACGGCGCCGGCGACCCGTATGCCACCGCCTGTCTGGCGTTCGCCCTGTCGATGATCATCGGCGGCAAGATGCAGGACAAAATGGGTCCCCGCCTGACCGCTATCGTCGGCGGCCTGCTGGTCGGTGCCGGGTTCCTGGTTTGCTCCCAGACCTCCAACTACTGGGGCTGGATCTTCGGCTTCGGTATTCTGTCCGGCCTGGGTTTCGGCTTCGGCTATTCCGCAGCCACCCCTCCGGCGCTCAAATGGTTTCCTCCGGCTAAGACCGGTCTGATCGCCGGTATCGTGGTGTCCGGTTTCGGCATTGCCCCCGTTTACCTTGCCCCCGTGAGCAAATTCCTGCTTGGCAGCTACGGCCTGCATACCACCATGATGATCCTCGGGGTGGCCTTTATCGCCATCGTTTGCGGCATGGCGATGTTCGTCGCCAATCCCCCCGCCGGTTTTGTTCCGGCCGGTGCCGCCTCTGCTGCTGCCGCCAAGAAGAACAGCGTAGAAGACAAAACCCCTGGCCAAATGCTTCGTGAAGGCCGTTTCTACACCCTGTGGTTGACCTACTTCATCGGCGCCGGTGCCGGTCTGATGGTAATCGGCAGCATCGCCGGCATTGCCAAGAAGAGCATGGGGGAAATGGCCTTCATCGCTGTCGCTGTCATGGCGGTCGGCAATGCCTCCGGCCGTATCGTTGCCGGTGTTCTCTCTGACAAGATCGGTCGTGCCGCGACTCTGACCATCATGCTGGTATTCCAAGCCATTCTGATGTTCGCTGCCATCCCCGTTGTCGGCAATGCACACTCCAGCGGCGTTATCGTTACCCTGCTGGCGACCTTCATCGGGTTCAACTATGGCACCAACCTGTCTCTCTTCCCCTCCTTCTCCAAGGATTACTGGGGATTCAAAAACTACGGCATGAACTACGGCATCCTCTTCTCCGCCTGGGGCGTCGGTGCTTTCGTTCTGGTCAAGCTGTCGGCGGCTCTGAATGCCAAGTTCGGCGGGTTCACGGTTTCCTTCGCTTCTGCCGGCGTGATGCTGCTCGTCGGTGCCATGATGGCTCTGTCGCTTCGTGCGAAAAAAGCCGAAGTGGCTGTGGAAGTTCCTGCTGCCGTGGGTATCGAAGAGGAAGAACTCGCTTATCAGAAAGTGTCCAAGTAGCGCATTCCCCCCGGGGCGTTTCGTTTCCTCGGGATTGTTCACGGCAAGGCTCCTCCGTAATTTCGGAGGAGCCTTGCTCTTTTTTGCCCGGATAATACCGTTGAAAATCAGCCAAATCCGATTGGCCCCGGTTTTTGGAGTTGACAGGGGGGGCCGGGTGGGATAAGCAGAGCGTGTGGATTGCCGAATCGGCGGGAACGCCGATACCAGACACCTCCAACCGTTACCCATGGTTCAGGATACTATGACAACGTACAGTGCCATACTGGTTGAGATTGCCCTGCCGGTTCTGCTCATGGTGGGCGTGGAACGCTTTGCCGTGAGCTGGTTTTTACGAACGCCGGCGCAAATTGCCTGGGTCCGTCGTCATCGCTGGCTTCACCCCAACGCCATCAGTCGGGCACGCTACCCCATGGGGTTTCTCTCCGTCCTCATGCTGCACCTGGATTTTCCCCGCCTGTGCTTTCTGTTCTTCACGTTCTGGATGATTACCGATATTACCGACGGAGACATCGCGCGCAAATGCGATTTGCATACCGTAGAAGGGGAGACGATCGATCCCTTTTCCGACAAGCTCATGTATTCGCCCATGCTGATTTACATGGCGTGGAGGGGATGGCTTGATCCCGTTCTGGTCGGACTTTTTCTGGCGTTCGATATCACTGGGCAGGTTTCCCGGTATTTCATCAAGGTGAAGGCGGCCAATCTGTTCGGGAAAGCCAAGACCTTTCTGGTCGTGGTCCTTCTGATTGTTGTCGGACTGGAATGGATCTACGGGCCGCTGCCCCTGCTCGGCAGAACCATCCATCCGTTGATGGGGATCTGTGCCGCTCTTGCATTTTGTTCTACGGTGTTCAAGTTGATTCCCAACTACTGGTACGCCAACATTCTCAGCATCATGAACCTGGTCTGCGGTCTGGCCGGATGCTGGGTGATTCTCACGGGACGTCCGCCTGTTTATGCGCTGGGGCTGGTTTTCCTCGGGCAGTTTCTTGATCTATTTGATGGCCGGGCAGCCGAGCGCTGGGGGTCCACACCCCAGGGAGAGGTCTTTGATGACGTGGCGGACGGGACAAGCTTCGGCCTGACCGTGGGGTTGATCGTGACCACGTCTTTTTCACAGCTCTGGGTGGGGGCGACCATTGGGATCGTCTACATGGCCGCCGTGATCTATCGGCTGGTACGGTTTGTCGTCGAGAAAAGAAAGCAGGGGGTTCTCGGAGGCGTTTCCACTTTTTCCGGAATGCCTTCGCCGGCGGGGGCCCTGCTGGCGGGAACCGTTTGTGTGCTGATCCGTAATGATGTGGTCTGTGGGGTCATTGTGGTCGTAACGGCTCTGCTGATGGTCTCGCGGGTTGCTTACCCCCATTTCGGTCGCGCCGTTCTTCCCAAGATTCCCAAAATTGTCAGGGTGCTGTTTCTGGGGGTCTTCCTTTTCCTGCTGGCACTCGGGTTTCGCAGGGACCATTATACGGCCGCCCTGTTCATTGCCCTGGCCGCGGCCGTAGCGTATCTTCTCTCCCCGCTGTTCTGGCCTGCCGATAAAAAAAGCGCCTCCTGATAGGCCAGCGCGGGCGGCTTTAGGCCCCTTCGATGTCTTTTTGGGGGGCGTCTTCTCCGGTGGGGGCGATGTCCTGCATTTCGACCCAGAAGGTGCAGCCTCCGCCCGGCGTTTCTTCGAGCCAGGCCTTTCCGCCCAGTGTCCTTGCCAGTTTCTGTACGATGGCCAGCCCCACACCCGTTCCCTTCGTCCCCTGAGCCCTTTGTCCCCTGAAGAAAACCTCGAAAATCCGTGAACGGTCCTCTTCATGGATGCCTTTCCCCTGGTCGCGAACAAAGAATCGGACCTGGCTTCCGCTCCTTTCCGCCCCGACCTCTATGATTCCCTGTTTTTGGTAGGCATGGCGTATGGCATTTCCGATGAGGTTTTCAAAAATCTGAGACAGAAAACTCTCCGGGACATGGAGCTCGGGGAGATTCTGAAGATGCACGCTGAGCCCAGCATCAACGAGTTGGCTTTGCAGTTCAATGACGACGGATTCAGCGATTTTGGAGGCGGAAACCGGGTAAGAAGGCCTTTGCAGGTGTCCGGCGATGGCCAGGGAAAGGAGGTCCTCCATGAAGCTCAGCATCCGTGACCCGGCATTTTCGATTTCCGACAGGATATCAAGAATATGGTCATCCTGCCGGGACTTGAGTTGCTCCTTCAGGTAGTCGGAATAGCCGATGATCAGCGTAAGCGGCGTTCGCAAGTCGTGAGAAACGGTATAGACAAAGGCTTCGAGTTCGCGGTTGGCCGCGTGCATCTGCTCCTCGAGATGGCGGTGTGATAGGTGCCATCGGGCATCATCTTGCTGTTCATGGCGATGGCCACGGTGCTGCCGTCTTTGCGAGTAAGCGTCCGCTCATTCAGAATCACCTTTCCCTCTTTGAGCAGGTCGTAGCGAAGAGGGTGGCGCTGCCTTTCCCCGTCAGAAAAGAGCCGGGCAATATTCATCCCGATAAGTTCATCCCGCGAATAACCGGTCAATACCAGAGCACTGTGATTGGTGCCGATAATATTCCCCTGCGTATCGCCCATCAGGATGGCGTCGGCCGCCAATTCGACAAGGATCCGATAGCGTTCCTCGCTGTCGGCAAGATCCTTACGCTCCCGGTGCCCGTCTCGAGTCTCCTGCTCCAAACGATCGACCTTTTCACGAAGTCGTTCGACTTCCGTGACCAGTTCGTCCCGGGACATGGTTTGGGGCGGATTCCTCATCGGAGAGGGAAGCTCTCTTTCCTTGGAGTTCGTTTGTACTCTGAAAACAATGGTTTCAGAGCACCATGAAAGGGCCGGGTACCTTTTAATCCATCAGGGCCTTTGCGACACTAACACATTCCAGCCGCTCTTTAAATCAGGAAATCCCTGATTGAGGTGCGGGAAAGGTCGTCTTAGTGCTCCTGAAGCGATGCTTTTTTAGGGGTCATCCGGGTGGCCAGCAGGATGCCGGAGGCGATCAGAACGATGCCCAGGATATGAAACCATCTCAAGGTTTCACCCAGCAGAACAATGGCGAGGAGACTTCCGAAGATGGGCATAAGGTGGATAAAGAGACCCGCCCGGTTTGCTCCGACGAGCTCAACGCCGCGGTTGTAGCAGAGATAGGCGACGATGGAAGGGAAGATGGCGACATATGCCAGGGCCATGCAGGTGGGAAGAGAAAAATGGATGGTCTGTCCCGCCCGGAGTTCCATCCCGTAAAAGGGGAGCAGCATGATGGCTCCGAGGATAAATGTCAGGGCGATGAAGCTGAGGGGATGGACAGGCGGTCTCTTTCTCAGCAGGACTGAATAGGCGGCGTAGCAAACCACGGCGATCAGAACCAGGATGTCGCCGTGGTTGATCGACAGGGAGAGCAGGGTTGAGGGTACTCCTTTGATGATAATGGTGACGGCGCCGGCCAGGGAGACGGCGATGGCGATCATCTGCCGGGGATGAATCGTTTCCCTGAACAGGACAAAAGACATCGCGACGATGAGAACGGGCATCGTCGACTGCAGCAGAAAAG
>QKGY01000203.1 GCA_003250235.1 Desulfuromonadaceae bacterium | reverse complement strand
CAGCACGGTAAATACGCGGCTCAGCGGCGATTCGCCGTCGATCAGCGACAGAAACTTGTTGGTCACCTTGTCGTACGGGCTCCCCCCCTGGGCGGAGCGGCGCGGCGCCACGGAGTCCCCCTCGTCGAAGAAGACCATGGCCGGAGAGAGCATTTTGGCGATGTCGTAAACCCGCTCGAGGTTCTCCACCATCCCTTCCAGCGGACTGACCGGATCGGAGAGGTCGTTGAGATTGACCACCAGGTCCTGCACCTCGCGGTTATCTCCGAGCCAAGCCCGCACCATGTATGTTTTGCCCGAGCCGGGTGGGCCGGCAAGGACGACCCCCTTTTCCTCATTGACGTTGTAGTACAGCGCGTTGTTGGCCATCTCGGAGAACTCGTTTTTGATGCCACCAATGTAGTCCTCCCAACGGATACCGCGGTCCATCTGCCCGACCAGCTTCTTGTAGAGAGAACCGTAGACATTGCGGGCCACCTCCTTGAGGGCGTCGCGCACCAGGAACTGGTCGTCGAGATAGCGGTCGTGAAAATCCCCCTTGAGCACGATGATGGAGTCGATCAGGCGGCGCACGTAGGCCGGTGTGATTCGCAGGCTGCGTTCCCGGAACACCGGATAGAGCCGCTCCACCACCCGGTCAAGAAGGGATTCCGGAAGAACCTTTTCTCCGGAATCCTCTTCGGAGAAACTGAAGTTCTTGCGCTTGAGCTCCTGGCGCACCACCTCCCTCAGGTTGTCACGGCTCTGCCAATATTCTCCGATGTCGATGACCAGGCCCCGTTCGACAAAGCGCCGGTAAATGGCCGGATCGAATTGCTCGGGCTGGTCGGTAGTGGCGATCAGCAGGCAGTCGCGGCGCCCATAGGCGATCTCGTCCAGAAGGATATTGGCCGTATCGACCAGCGTTGCCTGTTGCCCTTTGACGCTGCTCATCTGGTCGGGGCGACCGAAGGCCGAGTGGGCTTCTTCCAGATGACGGATGCAGGTGCGGCGCTCGTCCCCCATGGCCTTGCGCAGGTAGTTGCCTGGCTCTCCCGCCCAGGCGGTCTGATAGTCGTTGGGTGTGATCATGGCGTAATCGACCCAGACCCCCTGCTCCTCCAGCGAGGAGAGGGCCTGACCGATGCGCTCGCGAAACAGATAGCGGATAAGGGGAAGACGGGACCAGAAACGCAGGCGTTCCACCTTGCGGCGACGTTCGATACGCACGGCCAGTTCGGGGTCGACATCTTCGAGGCTGCGCCAGAAGGGCTGCGTCGCGAGAACTTCCTCGCGCTTGACCTTGAGGTCGATCATCGGCCGCACTTCGCTGGTAAAGACTGCCTCTTCGATGGCCTGTTTGACCGTGGCGCTCTTGCCGCTGCCGCTGCTGCCGACCACCAGAATCAGCGGGGCGCGCGGCACGGCCGGATCGTCGGTATATTCTTTGAGGATATAGGCGTGGTAGAGCTTGTGGAAGATCTCCAGCAGAGAGGGAGGCACAAAGATGTCGGCGGTCTTGTGCTCGAGCAAATAGCACAGATACTGGTAGTCATGCCAGTCAAGTTCCTTCTCAAGGATCTTCTCCCAGGCAGCAGACGCACTCTGCGAACCGGAGAGTTCGAACCGCCGGCGCCAGTCGCTCAGCAGCGCCGGGTTGCGCAGATTCTGAAAATTACGCTCCGCCGCAGCCCTCCTCTGAGCAGGCCGAGAAGGGTCGGCGTCGGATCATACTGCCGCAGCCGTCTCAGTACGAAAAGGCGGGTTTCGTAGCCCCAGTCGGCAACCAGGGCCTCAATCTGCCTTATCCGCTTCTCGGAAAGTCGGACGTATACCGGAGACCTTGTTTTTCGAGGTCTGCTCATTCTGAGAAGGCTCTTCCTTTCTGGCATTTTCCGTCGTGGCCGGAAGGACGATCGGAGGTGCGCCGGAGGTGTTGTTCAACACGAAGGTGTTCTGCCCCTGCTGGTTTTTTTCGTAGGCCGTCGCCCATTTCTGCTGATTCAGAAACTCGAACAGGAAACGGTCATCGCCATCCTGCAATCCGATGGCTTTGCGAAACTCGCGGATGGAATCGCTGTAGGCGCTATAGAGCTTGCGGGTACGGCTGGCCTCCAGGTCTGCCGCATAATTCTCCGCCTCGGCGATGAGTTCGCGCCGTTTCTTCTCCTCGCTGGCCTCTGCCAGTTTGTCCCCGAAACGTGTGTCCCTCAGCACAAACGACACGACTTCGATACCGTACTTGCGCTCGATATCAGGCCCCCCTTCGTTGATGGGGCGTTTCTTCAAGGCCCGGTAAATCTCCTCCTTGATCTTTTCACGATCCGAGACCAGCTCATCGATGGAATGCCCCTGCATCACATCCTTGACGATGCCGTCAAAGTCGTTCTGCAGCAGCGTCTGCGGAGACTTGTTCTCAATGCCCCAGCGCTGCAGGTCGTCTATGCGGTAGGTCATCATGGCACTGGTCCACAAGGCCACGTTGCCCCGCGACATGATGCGCTCCTCCTGCGCCTTGCCACCCAGATGAAGCTCCTGGTTCATCAGAGGGACCTCAAGTTCGAGACGGGTAAAAAAGGGGAGTCTCAGGTGCCAGCCGATATCCTGCACCACCCGCCGCTCCCCCGAGAGGTCCTCCAAAACCACGGCATAATTACGCCGCACCTTGAAAATGGTCTTGGTGGCATAGACCAGCGCCACGCCGTAATACACCATGACGCCCAGCAGAAGCACAAAAAACCCTCTTTTCATCAGGGCCTTGATCCGCACCCTCTGCAATAGGCGATATCGCTGTTCCGGTTCCATAGGGTCCTCCAAAAAACTGAGAAAATTATAACACTATTTTAAAAATATTTTTGAATGATTTTTTGCCTGTTTATATGGGCGCTCTTCGGGCCACTTGCCCGTCTCCAAAACAAAAAACAATAGATCATTATAGAACGATGTTTTTCTATTTTACGAAGGGGATTCGGGTCAGGTCCCCCGGTGGGCCTCCGGCGGAGAATAATCCCTCGGGAAAGGTTGACCGAAACCCCGTTAGGGTCCATAATCGTGCCGGATTGCCCCTTTCCCTTCCGACCGGCGGCAAAGTGCTCCGCCTTCCCGGAACAGACAGGTTTCAACCCCATCCATGGAGAACCCCATGAGTGCTCCGGTCTATTTCTCCGACATGCGCGCGGGAAACCGCGAGAATCTTTTTTCAAAACTGACCCGTCTCTTGGATGCCGCCGGCATCGAACAGGTGATTCAGCGCGGCAACCTCACGGCCATCAAGATCCATTTCGGCGAAAAAGGGGGACACGCCTATATCCGTCCGACCTTTGCGCGGCGGGTCGTGGATCGCGTCAAGGCCCTCGGCGGCAAGCCCTTTCTCACCGACTCCTGCACCCTGTACCCCGGCGAACGCAAGGAGGCCGTATCCGCGCTGACCTGCGGCATCGAGAACGGCTTTGCCTACGCCGTGGCCGGAGCCCCTCTGATTCTGAGTGACGGTCTGCGCGGCCAGTCGGCCCGCAGGGTAGCGATACCCGGAAAGATCCTGCAATCGGTCTCCATCGGCCAGGAAATCCTCGAAGCCGACACCCTCATTGCTCTCTCCCACTTCAAGTGCCATGAACTGACAGGATTCGGAGGGACGCTGAAAAATCTCGGCATGGGGTGTTCCAGCCGGGAAGGCAAACTGGAACAGCATTCCAACGTGGCCCCCAGGGTTGCGGAAAAATTCTGCACCGCCTGCGCCGCCTGCTTGAGAGCCTGCGCCCACGGGGCTATTGCCTTTTTCGAAGGGAAGGCCCGCATCGACGCCGAAAAATGCGCCGGATGCGGTCGCTGCATCACGGTGTGCGAGGAGAAGGCTATCCAGATCCAGTGGAACGAGGAAGCCCCCCTGGTGATGCGGAAAATGGCGGAATACGCCCTGGGCGCGGTTCAGGATAAAAGGGAAAAGACCCTGTTCGTCAACTTCATCACGCAGGTTTCGCCGGCCTGCGACTGCTACGGACACTCCGACGCCCCTATCGTGGCCGACATCGGCATCCTCGCATCCCGCGACCCGGTTGCTCTCGATCAGGCCTGCGCCGATCTCGTCAACCAGGCGCAGGGACTGGCGAATACGGCACTGGCCAACGGCTTGGAGCCCGGCGGCGACAAGTTCCGCGGCGTTCACCCGGACATCGACTGGGAGATCACCCTGGAGCATGCCGAAAAACTGGGACTGGGCAGCAGGGATTACGACCTCATCCGCCTCGAACCCTTGGGCAAAGGGTGGTAGGCTTTTTCATCCGGAAAGGAGATTCGACATGTCCATGGAAATCACATTCCCCGGCGGGGCGGCCGTCAACGCCACTTACCGTGGGTTCACCATTAGCACAGACCAGCCTGAAGAAGCAGGAGGGAAGAATGAGGCACCCTCCCCTTTCGAGGTTTTTCTGGCATCCCTCGGAGCCTGTGCCGGGTATTTTGCGCTGCGATTCTGCCAGCAACGCGGACTTTCTACCGAAGGGTTTTCACTGAGCATGGACTGGGAGCGGGATCCCCAGACCCATCGCATGACGCGCGTCAAACTCACCTTTCACCTGCCGGAGGGATTTCCGGAAAAATACAAGGGGGCCATACTTAGAGCGGCGGAACAGTGCAGCGTCAAGCGCACGATTCAAAACCCGCCGGAGTTTGAAATGGTTACCGTCTAAACAGGGAGTCTCCCTACTTTCCCATTACAGGGGACGGTACTGGTCAGAAGTCGGGGGATCGGTTTCTTGCAGGGGGAGTTCGGCGGCCAAGGCCCGTATCAGGGCCTCGGCATCGGTGCTTCGGGACGGGGGATAGGCAATCTCTACCAGAGCCTGATGGCTGTCAAGGGTCCGGATAAAAGCCAGACCGTCGTAACTCTCCAGCACGAAACGCAGATAGGCGATGTGCTGACGGGGAGTGAGGTAGACTTTCTTGATGAAGGGAGTATCCATTCAGGACTCCTGAGCAGTGGTTGGCAGCGCAAAGCACGGACAATTACTACTCTGAACAAAAGAGACGCTGCAAGCCCTTCCAAAGGCCATGATCGCCCCAAGCGCAAAGGTCATCTTCCGTCTACAGAAAAATCAAGGTCCACGAAAACCGCGTCGGCATGACTCCGCCGGGGTCCGCGTCCCCACAGGTGAGCCGGGAGAGGGTCGCCAGGGCGCTGCGCAGCCCTTCCCCCATCCCAAAGGGTTAAACTCAGCGGACGGTCCCAGAGCCGACAAAGGTATCGAGAATGTACCGGGCAATGCTGCGCTTCGGAGGAAGCGCGGGGAGCTGTGATATCGGGAACCAGCGGGCATCCTCCAGCTCTTTCTCCTCCACCAGCACGTCGCCGCCGTCGTACTCGGCCACGAAGCCGGCCATCACCTGACTGGGGAATGGCCAGCTCTGACTTCCCACGTAACGCACCTGTTTGATCCGCACGCCGGTCTCCTCCAGCACCTCTCGGACGACGGCCTCCTCGAAACACTCGCCGAAATCGAGAAACCCCGCCACCAGGCTGTAGCGCCCCTCGGGCCATTCGCGCTTGCGGGTCAGCAGCACTTCGCCCGGCCGCTGCACCAGAACGATCACGCAAGGATGAATATGGGGGAAATGGCTGGTGCGACACTGGGTGCACTGTTTGCCCCACTCTCCGGGGAGTCGCCGCAACTCCCCGCCGCATCCGGAGCAGAATCGGCTGTTTCGCTCCCAGTGCAGGATCTGGTTTGCCATCCCCCCCAGGGAGATCTGCGCCATATCCAGACGCGGCGAAGCGCCCAGCAGGTTCTCGAGGCTCCACCCTTCCGGAAGCGCCCCACCGTCAGGCAGACGCCCGGCGAAGCAGGGTTTCCCCTCCCAGCTCCCCAGATAGACGGAATCCGCCGGCTTTACCCCTTCCAGCGCGGGTTGCCCCGATTGAGGCCACACCAGCTCCCCGCCCGAAGGCATCATGAGCAGCTCCGTCCCCTTAAAAATCAGCCAGTGCGCCGCATCGCTGGCAACCTCCTGATCCGGCGTCGACAGGGAAAACCGCCGCTCGAGGGCATGGCGGTTGAAGGGCAGGTGAACGGGAGAGGCATAGCTCTGGGGAAACGCATTCATCGGACATTCCTCTGCTGATAAAGAAATAGAGCAAGCTGGGTCTTTCCGTCGGGGATCTCTCCACGGCGGAGCATCGCCATGGCCTCGTCGAATGCCATCGGGACGACGTCAATATATTCGTCGGGTTCAAGGGCTCGGGGCACTTCGGTAAGCCCCCGGGCCACGAAAAGGTGGACGACCTCGTCGCAAAACCCCACCGCGGTCAGCATCTCGCCGAGCCGTTCGAGAGATGCGGCACGCACGCCGACCTCTTCACGGAGCTCCCGATGCAGGCAGGTCTCCGGCGGCTCGCCGCCCTCCAGGCGCCCGGCGGGGATCTCCCAGACCATCCCTCCTGCGGCGGGACGAAACTGGCGGATCAGGATCACCCTACCGTCTTCCATCACCGGCAGAACTGCAGCGCCGCCCGAATGCCGGACAATCTCGAAGGAGGCGCGCCTGCCGTCGGGAAGCTCGTGCTCCTCGATCAACAACGAGACGATACGGCCGCTAAAAATGACTTTGTTCCCGTCGCCCATGGATCACTCCTCCCCTCGGTCGGCCGGAAACATCATGACCAGCTCGCCCGGCACGGCCCTGACGCGGAGCGGCAGGCGTCCATAATAATCTCCGTCGATCTGCACGGCGACCCCTTTGCCATCCAGGGTCAGGCTGCGGGCCTTGACAATTTCGGCATCCGGGGCGCGAAGCGGCAGGCCAAGGGCAATCTTCAGGGCGTAAAGCAGCTTATGCCACCGTCCCCCCTTGAGAAAAAGGCAGACGTCCAGATCATCGGAATGAAGGGAGGCCTCAGGAGTCAGAACGAAGCGCCCCCCATAGCACCGGGCATTGCAGAGGATCGCCCCATAGCTCGACAGGCTGCGGCCGTCCTCCAGGGTGACCCGCACTTCATCATCCGGGTGGCTGAACCACACCCCCAGGGCACTGACCACGTAGGCCAGCTTGCCGGCAAGGCGTTTAAGGGGGCCACTGACCCGGTAAACGGCCTCGGCGTCAAAACCAAGGCCCGCCATGAGCAGAAAACGGGTATCGTCCACCATCCCGAGACAGACAGGACGCGCCACCCCGCCGACAACAAGGTCACAAGCCTTGTCCACATCGAACGGAATGCCGGCTTCCAGGGCAAACACGTTGGTCGTCCCCAGGGGGAGAAATCCCAGCGGAATCGCGGACGGAGCGAGTCCGTTGACGACCTCGTTCAAAGTCCCGTCCCCCCCGGCAGCGACCACCCGGTCATAGTGGCCGTCTCGGGCAGCGCGGGCAGCCTTGACCGCATCTCCCCGCGCTTCGGTCAGTGTCAGGTCGACGACAAACCCCTTCTGCTCGAAAATCGATTTGGCCCGCAGAATCTTTTCCTGAGCCCGACGTCCGGCAACGGGGTTGGCAATAAGTTTGATGGTCTTGGTCATAGAACAGTACATCGACAAAAGGTGAGATGGTTTCACGCAGGGTACAGCGAGGCTCCCCGCAAGATCAGGGCTGGGGGGCCGTCTCTTGGGGAGCATGGGGCTCACGGCACAGATACGCGGCAGCCTTGCGCTGGGAATAGACCTCATTGCAATCCAGAGGATGCTGCAGGGTGAAGCGACCGATTTCGCCCGGATGAAGCACCACGAACAGCGCGGGATGATCGGCGAGATAATCCGTGACGTCCCGGTCCGTATCCAGGTAATACAAACGATAGCTGCCGTCGTCCTGAAACTGGACCTCCCGCGGCGCGCCCAGAGCCATCACGGCCAGCTGCCCCCGATAAAAGGACACCGATGGAGGCAGCTGACGCTGCGGGTCCAATTGATTCAAGTGGTCGACAAGCCTTTCATAACCCCGCCGATGATGGGTCACTTTAGCAAAAGCGGCATAGCCGGTCACGCTAAAAAGAACAATGCCGACCGACACCCAGGCCAGGAAACGCTCGGAGCGCAGAGCGCGGAAAACGCCCCAGGCGACAGCCAGCCCCAGCCCTGAGGCCACGCCAAGCGGCACCCGGTAATCCGCCAGTTCCGGCAAGAGGAAACCGGCCACGGCCGGGGCCGCTCCCATCAGGGTCACCAGCACCAGGGTCAGGAACCTCCCGAGGGGCATCGCAAAACGGAAAAAAGCCTCGGCGGTAAAAAGGGCCGCCATCCCATACAAAGGCAGGATATAGGTGGCATGCTTGCCCTTGGCCACCGTAAACACGATGAAAGGCACCACCAGGTAGAGCAGCAGAATCCGAACCCGGCGGGGAAACGTCTTGGTCTTGACCAGCCCCCAGAGAAAGAAGAACGTCCAGGGAAGAAACGTACCCAGAAAAATGTAGAAAAAATACCAGGGGGGCTCATAGCGGCGGAACCGGTCGGTCACTACCCGGTCTACGGTCTGGACCTTCAGAAAATAAGTCAGCAGGCCGGGGTTCTCGGCAACGACCACCAGGTACCAGGGCAGGGCAATAGCCAGAAAGACGCCCAGCCCGATGAGTATTTCCTTACCGCTGAAAACTGCACGGTGGTCGGAATCCACGATCTTGGCGATGAAAAAAGGCAGTAGGGTGAAGAGGAAGATGATCGGCCCTTTGGTGAGAAATCCCAACCCCAGGAACAGGCTGTAGAGAATCGCATTGGCCGGTGTGCGCGCGCCGTACAGCTGACGGAAGAGATAGTACTGGGCCGCCAGGGTGAAGCAGGTGAGATAGATCTCCGTGGAGGCGATACGGGCCACGGCCAGAAACAATAGAGACGTGGAAAAGATCAGGCTGGCGGCGAGAGCCTTTTTTTCGGCGCCAAGAAGAAGTCTCGCCAACCGCTGGAAAAACCATACGGCGAGAATGGCCGCCACCATACTGAAGAACCGGGCACCGAAATCGTTTTGCCCGAAAATCTTCATGCCTCCGGCCACCAGCCAATAGGCCAGAGGCGGTTTGTGAAAATGTTTGACGCCGTTGAAACGAGGGACCAGGTAATCCCCGGTGACGATCATTTCCCGGGCGATTTCCCCGTAACGGGCTTCGGTGGTTTCAACAAGGGGTGACATGCCGGAGGGGAGGAGCAACAGGACAAAATAAACCAGAAGCAACAGTCCTCCGCGAATCCCCGAACGCATATCAGGCTCCGGCCATTTTTTCGCGTCGCTCTCTGGCGATCAGATAAAGATTACGCACATAGATCAGAAAACCGGTGGACTGCCCGACGATAAAGACAATATCCTTGCGAATGATGGCATAAATCAGAAGCAGGCTGCTCCCTCCGATACTGAAATACCAGAAAGCCGTGGGAATCAGGCTGCGTTTGTGTTTTTCCGAATAGAGCCACTGCACGAAAAACCGCATGAAGAAGAGGGTCTGACCGGCAAACCCCAGAACGAGAATTCCGATTTCTGTTTTAGACATGACGTTCCTTGACCTTGATAGTGAGATGCCGCTTGATCATCCAGCGCACGGTGATGACATCGTAGAGCCCCTCGATGCCCCGGCGCAGGTTGGTGTATTTGGAAACGCCCTGGAAGCGGGCCCGATGATTGACCTTGACCTCAATTACCCGGGCCCCCTCGATACGCATCAGCGTGGGCAAAAACCTGTGGAGCCCCTTGTAGATCTTGACCCGTTTGAGCATGGTCGCGTTCATGATCTTGAGGGAGCATCCCGTATCGTGAATGGTTTCCCAGGTCAGTTTGTTGCGGACGAAATTGCCGATTTTGCTGCTGATCTTTTTGGACAGAGTGTCCTGGCGGTTGTAGCGCCAGCCGTTGACCATATCGTAGTCACCGTAATAAGCCAGCATGCGGGGGATATCCGCCGGATCGTTCTGCAGATCGGCATCCAGGGTGATGATGACATCCCCGGTAGCTGCCTGGAATCCCGCAAAAAGGGCTGCCGACTGTCCGGTGTTTTTTTCGAAAGCGAGATATTTGACCTGTGGATGCGCTTCGGCAAGCTTCTTGATGAGAGCGAGGCTGCCATCGCGGCTGCAGTCGTCGACAAACAGAAGCTCCCAGGAGCAGGGAAGATCGACGGCTACCTTGTGGATCTCCGTAAACAGGCGTTCAATGTTCCCCTCCTCATCATAGACGGGAACGACAAAAGAGATTTTTTCCATGAGTCCTCTCAATTCATTCAACAGTGAAATGCACTTTTCTCATCGAGAAAAAAGGAGCGCTCCAAGACGGAAAAAGATGGAAAATTTTTATTCTACCTGTTCCCTGGACAAGCGCATTTCTCGTTTCAGAAAAAATTGCCTTACATACAGGGTTACCACAATGGCCAGAAACGCTCCGGCCAAAACATCGCTGGGATAATGCTTGCTGACGAAAACCCGGCTGCATGCCACCAGAACAGCCAGGGGCAGATACACCCATCGCCCCCGGGGCGCCAGAATCCACAAGGCTGTCATCAACGCAAAAGCCGTATTGGCATGTCCGGAAGGGAAAGACCAGTAGTTGGAGGAAAGTTGCACGAATGAAAACCCGTATGGCCCTCCACCCAAAAAGACTTTCGGTCGTGGACGGCCCAAAAGAATCTTGAAAACGTCGTTAACCAGGCCCGATGCCGCAATCGAGACAAAAACGAACAGGCCGTTACGGGCGTAGCGTCGAAACCGATCCTTTACCTCACCCGCTCCCATTTTTCTAGCCCTGAGGGTAAAAAAGCCGAACAGGAGGATGGATGGAAGAAGGTAGTACAGGGAATCGCCAAAATACGTAACCCCCTTGAAAAAACGGATCAGCGCCGGATCGAGGGTGCTCACATACAGGGCAATGGGCTTGTCGAGATAGGCAATCAAATACAGGCACAGGGCTGCAATGATTACGGTGGCGCCGAGAAGGTTCCGGCGGACATCCCCCGGAAGAGAAGGCAACGCCAGTCGGCGGCCCGATCGTGTGACCGTCTTCGATTCTTTATTCCCCACCAGAAGCCCCCCCAGACCTTTTACGGTTCCGACTTTTTGCGTGCGTAGATCTCCAGGTCCAGCCACTTGCCTTTCGAGTAATTGTACCCCCGGAATGCGGAAATCTCCTCGACGGTTACGCCATCCCGGTTCACGGCCTCCAGAAAAGCCTGTTTTTCCTTTTGCGTCACCATGGCCAGCCCTTCGGGATTTTCCTGAAGATTTTCAGCCGCCCCTTCGGCGTCGGTCAGCCGTGTCGGTGTCCCAACCAGAAAAACCAGACTGGGCTCCCGGAATCCGGCGGACGCCAAAACCGGCCTGTCCCATTTCAGGGCCGCGACAATACGGGCCACTTTGGGGCTGATCCAGGGACCGTCAAGCCCTGGCAGAATAACCTGAAAGGCCGGAACAAACACAAACACGGTGGCCAGAACCCCCACCAGAGCCAGCTGCGTGAACTTCCCGGTCTTGCTAAAACGGGCAAAACAGAAAAGGATGGCGCCGACTCCGGCGAGAACCGAAAGGCTGGTCAGAAACAGTTTATGGTTGAGAATCACCGGCAACGCGGTGAGCCCCCCGGCCAGGCCCACCCCGACCAGGCCCCAGAGTCCTATCGCCACCCACTTCACCTGCGCAAACGGTTTACGCTTCAGATACCCCCCCCAACCTTCCGGCCTCAACAGGAAATGAGCCGTCAGCAAAGCGATGGCCGGAAAGGTGGGCAAGACATAATGGGGGAGCTTGGTCGGTACGATCTCGAACATGATCCAGGAGGGAATAATCCACGCCAGACAGAACCGTATCGCCTTCTCCGCCCGATTCTCCCAGCTCGGCCAGATCGATCCGATCGCCAGCAGAGAGCCGGGCCAGAACAGGGCGGGGAAAAGAATAGCATAAAATCCGAAAGGCGCACCGTGAGACTCCTGCCCGGAAATCAGTTTCGGCAAAAAGTCGGATCCGAGCGACGTCTTGAGAAAGGCCCCCTTCGTGGCCATGCTGATGGCGATCAGCCAGGGCAGGACCATGACGGCAACGAGAACAAGGCCCCGCAGTGGTCTTAGATAACGCAGAATCGCTACGCTTCGGTCGGCCACCATGAGGGTGATCAGCGTCAGCAGAAAGACCGCCAGGGGGACGGGCCCCTTAATCAGAATCGCCACCCCGCAGGCCGCCCAGAAAAACAGCGCCATCAGGAAACCGGCATCTTTGCCCTTGGAAGCCTCCAGGTAAATGCGGCCCAAGGCCAGCTGCATCGCCGTGATGCTCGCCAGCAGCATGGCATCGGTCTTGGCCAGGTGGGCCTCGACGTTCAGCAGCAGGCAGGACCCCAGAAGGGCCGCAGCCAGAAAAGCCGTTTTTCTGTCAAAAAAGGCCTGACCCAGAGCAAAGGTCAGCAATACCGCGAGCAGCGCTCCGAGCGCCGAAGGAATGCGATAAGCCCAGATGGCGGTGTTATCGCCTCCGGAAACCGCTTTGACGGACGCCACCTGAAGCCAGTAGATCCCGATAGGTTTTTTGTGCCGGGGGACGTCCTGAAAGCGGATGTCAACCAGATCGCCGCTTTCCAGCATCTGCTTACTGGCCTGGGCAAAACGGGACTCATCCCGGTCCATGGGGGGCAGAGAGGCCTGCCCGGGGAGATACAAGAGCCCACAAAGAAAAACGAGCAGCAGGTACGGACGTACCCCCTGCGTCATCCAGTCCAGAAATCGTTTCGATGCGTCCACACCGGCCTCCATGAGTCCCCTCGTAACGAGTGGCTGCCCTTCAAAATTCAGCAATCCTAATAAACCACGCTTTTCCACACAACAAAAAACCACAAAAAATCTAAAGAATCTCTCGCCAGACCCCGCACGGACACACGCTGGAATGGGTAGCAGGAAGCAAGAAGGATGCATTTAGCAAAAGCCCAGCCAACTTTCCAAGCGACTGATTTTACAGAGGTGGAGGACCACAAGAAGGGACGCCCGTGTAAAAAAATTTGTACACGCGACAGGCGGAGCAGGAAAAAACGATAAAAATTTGTACGCGATGTTAGCCGATTCCGTATTTCTTCAATTTGTACTGCAGGTTGCTTCGGCTGATCCCGAGAAGCTCTGCGGCTTGCGCCTGAACCCCCCTCGCCTGTACCAGAGCCCTGCCGATGAGCTGACTTTCCATCTCTTCGAGCAGTTCCGGCAAAGGGCGTCCCAGCCCCGGAAGACTGCCGGTCTCCGTACCCAAGGACACGCCCTTCTCGGGCGCAGCGATCATCTCCGGCAGGTCCCCGGGCCGAAGAGTCTCCCCGGCGCAGTACAAGACACCCCTCTCGATGACATTCTGCAGCTCGCGCACATTGCCCGGCCAGACATAGCTCTGCAGCAGAGCCAGGGTC
>QKGY01000467.1 GCA_003250235.1 Desulfuromonadaceae bacterium | reverse complement strand
CGCGAGTGGAAGGAACGTGACCGTGGGAACAAGAAGTGGAAGCGTGACGATCGCTGAGGTCAGTCTTTCGACCCCGGAGCGAGTTTATATCCCACGCCATGTACGGTAACGATCAGGTGTGGTTCAGCGGGATTGCCCTCCACTTTTTTGCGTAGTTGGGCAATGTGCTGGTCCAGGGTGCGGGTGGTGCCGAAATAGTCCATCCCCCAGGCAGCATTGAGAAGGTCATTGCGGGAAAGGACCTCTCCGGGGTGCGCGCAGAAGTACTCGAGCAGTTTCATTTCCCGCGGGGTAAGGCTCTGCATCTCCCCCGCGCGCTCAACCTGGTAGGTTTTGCGGTCTATCCAGGCGTCCCCTATGGAGAAACGATCCGCCGCGGAGGCTGGTGAGCCGTTTGAAACCTGCCTGGATCGCCTTAGCACGGCGGCGATTCGGGCGCGCAGCTCATGCACCCCGAAGGGCTTGGTCACGTAGTCGTCGGCACCGAGTTCCAAACCGACCACCTTGTCGATTTCCTCTCCCTTGGCAGTCAGCAGAATGATGGGTACGGCCCGGTTTTCTTTGCGTAGTTGTCGACAGACATCGAAGCCGCTCACTTTCGGCATCATGACGTCAAGCAGCAGCAGATCAAAAACACCGCCGGAAAAGGCCGACAGGGCCGCCGCACCGTCGCCAACCGCCGTAACCCCATATCCTTCCGCTTCGAGCAGATCGATCAATCCTTCGCGCAAATCGGCATCGTCTTCAGCGACGAGAATCCGGGTAACGTCCATGATCAGTTCCTTTCGAGAGGAAGGATGAGCTCGAAACAGCTTCCACCACCGGATGCAGGGCTATAGGTCAGCGTCCCTCCCAGCCCCATGGCCAGCTGACGAGCGATGCTGAGACCAAGGCCGGCCCCCTGTGTCCCCGATGTCAGGCTGTCGTCGACCCGGTGGAAGGATTGAAAGATGCGTTTGCGGTGTGAAGGTGGAATGCCGGGCCCGAAGTCACGGACGCTCAGGTGAAGCGCCTGGTCCGCTTCATAGAGACGAATGAGGATCTTCTTCCCCGCAGCGGCATACTTGAGGGCGTTATCGAGCAGGTTGAGAAAAATCTGCTCGATGGCATCGCGGTCACTCTGTAAGAGGGGGACGGTTCCTTCCGGCTCCCAGGCGATCTCGATGCCGGCTTCTTCAAAACGCGGGCGCTGCCGGTCAAGAAGCTCTCCAATGAGTGCATCCAGGGCGATCTCTTCACGGTGATACGAACGACGTCCCTGCGTGAGTCGGCTGAAATCGAGGACGTTGCCGACCAGCCGGCTCAGTCTCTGGCTCTCCTTGATGATGGTGTCCAGATAGCGCTGCTGTTTTTCCGGATTGGCAATGCGTCCTTCGCCGAGAAGCTCCGCATACATACGGATGGTGGTCAGGGGCGTCTTGAGCTCGTGGCTGACATTGGAGACGAAGGATGTCTTGTGCTGAGCATCAAGCTGGTGACGCCGGGCCTGCCACAAAAGCAGTGAGCCGCCGAGAAGGATGGCCGCCATGAAGGAGCCGGTCAGAAGGGAGCCGATAAAAAAGATTCCGTCGCTGCCGGTTTGGGCACCGGGCACCCCGTAAGCGGTAACCTGCCAGTGGGGCAGTCCGGTAATCGCCACCCGGGCGATCGGGTGGCTGTCGGTGGTGATGTCAAGGGGACCAGTCTGGTGGAAAATGTTTCCGTTACCGTCGAGCAGAGCGTAACTGACCCCCTCTGGAGAAGAGGACGGGAAGCTTCCCAGCAGACGGCTCAGCAGCGCCATCATTTCAATCTCGACGCCGTAGCGCACGTTCTGTCCCGAAGGCGCAAACCAGCCGATCAGGTGCAGTCGGTCGTCCGCATACCAACTGCGCCAGCCGGTCTGACCCGCGAGAACAGGCGATTGCGGTGCTGAAGAGAATGGGCTGCCTGAGGGACTCACGCTTTCAGCTGGCGCAGGGGCCTGGGTCGCCAGTTCCCGGAGTTCCTTGCGTTCATCGAGTATGGCTTTTGCCTGGACATTCACAGGTGTGGTCGCGACGTCCCGTTCCGGTTCCGACCAGGCGGTATGATCGGAAAAAAGGGCCTGATAGCGGCGGATGAAAGCCTCTTCCTCATCGCTTGCCGGCTGTTGAGGATCAGGAAAGATCAGCCTCCCGTCTTCGAGGATAAAGACATTGCGCACCAGCGGGTTGCTACGTTTCCAACGCTCAAGCTGAACGGCAAGGTTGTCCCGTGGCAGCGTTCTGAGGGTGAACTGCAGGCCATCCTGTACTTCGGCGACGGCAAGGTCGATGTTCCCGGCTATGGCGCTGAGGCGATCCTGTATCGACGCTTCACGCGTGCTGAGCAGGCGATCCTCCTCGTTGTTGAGAAGGTGGATGGCACCGACCCCCAGCAGGAGGGTCGGCACCAGGAGGATCAGCCAGGAAAGAACGATCCATTTCGATCTGATCATGAGACTCCGATCTGTGGTCACAGCCTGTGAGCCCTGTTTTTGCTTTAATAATCCTTCTGCTGCGAGCGCACCTTGTAGCTTTCCGAGCGGATCTCTTTTTTGCGGGGGCTCGGCATGCTTGGGGCGGCGAAATCAGCGGCATCCTGCTCAAGACTCTGGGCTTTTTCCGCCAGATCTTCGAACCCGAGAGTGGCGCTCTGGGCCTGCAGTTTGTCGCTGCTCTTCTTCAGCTCCTGGACGGCTTCATCCTGACGCCCCTCGTTGTAGAGATCGAGGGCCCGATCGCGGGCCGCGGCGATTTCGTTGTCGACGATAGCCGCCTGCACGGGTTTGTTGGCAGAACGAACCACCTCCTGGTTGCTGGTAGAAAATCGTACCTGAGCCAGGGAGGTGGATTTCTCCTGGTGACCGGTCACCGCATTCTCGTAGGTACAGTGTGCCCGGGCGATATCCCTGAGCTGATCGGCTTTGCCCGGCTCGACCATGACCTCGATTAAAGCATATTTCTGCTGACCGCCATAGAGCTGGTTCAGGTGGATCTCGATACGGTTTTTACGGATGAGTCCCTCGCGACCGATAATGCGCAGTGGACGCACCCCCTCCGGGCAGTCGATCTCGATGGTAACCCCACGGGCGGCGACGCTGAGAACATCCCCGAGCTCATTGGCGAAAATGCGCGGAAGATCGCGGCTCGATTCGACGAAGTAATGATTGCCGTCGCTGCGCTCGGCCAACCGGCTCATCAGGTCTTCATTGAAATCGTTGCCAATGCCGATGGTGGAGACCGAGATGTTTTCCTTGAGCAGGGCCGCGCCCAGTCGCGCCAGATCTTCCGGAGAACTGGGGCCCACGTTGGCCAACCCGTCTGAGAGCAGAATAATCCGGTGCACATAAGGTCCCGCAAGGTTCTTGCGAATTTCGGCAGCCCCCTGACTGACTGCTCCGAACAGAGCGGTGTTGCCGCCTGGCTGGATCCTTCGGATGCGGCTTTCGATCCATTCGGCGTTGGCGGCGCTTTGCGGAGGAATCAGCGTTTCGACCGTATGGTCATAGATGACCATGGCGAACAGGTCGCGGGGACCGAGCTGGCGAAGGGCTGCGATGGCGGCTTCGCGGGCCTTGGCAATCTTGTCGCCGCTCATCGATCCCGACCTGTCCAGAACCAGGGTCAGGTTGACGGCAGGGCGCTCGGTTTCCCTGGGGATGACAGGGACATCCAAGGCCACCTTGATGACCGCTTTTTCCTTCTGCCCGGCAGGCAATACGGAGCGGTCCAAAGCAAGGTCACAGGATACAAGCGGTGCTGCCAGCAGAGAAGAGGCGGCAGACAGGATCAGAAATAACAGAACAGGCAGTATTCTTTTCATGAAGATCTCCTTCCAGACGGTGTGTTTTGCCGGGGCGAACGGCTTATCGGTCGACCCCAGTAAAGCACCGGCTGTAAAAGGAGTGGTCATGGAGAGGTCAAAAAAATGTAAAAAAAATGTCATGGCTCGTGGAGCAGCCTCTTAACGCAAGGGGGCGAACAGGTATTCCAGGCCGTTCACCTTGATCTCGTACACGCATCGGAGCTGATCCCCCAGCTTCCCCTTCGGGAATCCCTGATTCGCCAGCCAGACCACATAGGGCTCCGGAAGGTCGACCAGACGGCGTCCGGCATATTTTCCATACGGCATGCGGGCTTCGGCGAGATCGAGGAATGCCTGATGGTCCATGATCAGTCGCACTCCGCGAGCGCTGCTGAAAAGGCCTTGAGGGTTTTGGTTTTTTTGAGGGCCTTTGCTCCTTTTGCAAAGAGGGGGTCTTCGATTGTCGCGACCACCGCCTTGATCTTGCACAGGATCTGGGCTTCCCCGCAGAATACGTCGGCGTAGCGCGTCTGGACTTCCTGAAGATAGCGCTTGATCTGGGTGAGTTTTTCTTTTCCGTCCGGATCTGCAGGGGCGACGCCGCGCAACCTGGAAAAGAGCAGGGGGTCGGCAATGGCCCCGCGCCCCAGCATGAGCCCTGTTGCCCGGGTCTGGGCAAGGATTCTGTGTCCGTCATCGGCCGTGCGGATGTCTCCGTTGGCGATCAGCGGCACAGAGGTTTGCCGGATGACTTCCTCGGTGATGCTGTGGTCGGCTCTCCCGGTATATTCCTGGACCACCGTGCGCGGATGCAGGACGATGAAGTCGACGCCGGAATTTTCGAACAGGGGCAGCAGATCGAAAATCTGTTTCGGGTTGTCGTACCCGGCTCTGAGTTTAATGGAAAAGGTGCCGGTAATGCTTTCGCGAAGGGCGGGGAGCAGTTCCGTGAGACACTCGGGGTGTTTGAGCAAGCCCCCTCCCGTCGGGCTGGTGGTCATGCGCCCATAGGGGCATCCCATGTTCAGGTTGATATGCCGGGCCCCCGCTGATTCAGCGGACTGTGCGGCAGTTATCAGGGACTCCGACCCATGGCCGATCAGTTGCACCACCAGGGGGACGCCATCCTGCTGCGCAGAAAGTTCCCGCAGATCCGATCCCGACAGTCGGGTCTTGCCCACGGCACCCACCCTCATGAATTCCGTAAAAAGCACATCCGGGCGTACCCAGTCCACAAACAGCGAACGCAGCGCACGGTTTGTCAGTCCCTGCATGGGGGCGAGCATCAGAGGGGTGGTTCCTGCGGACCAGGGCAGGGGACGCGGATGACTCTGTTCGATGGGGGGCGCGATGGTCATGGTGAATAATTCTTTACGTCAGATAGGTGGTTGGTGCGGCTATGGTAATCTCTGGGCCTCATGGGGACCGCACTTCTCCAACGGTCAAAATCACAATAACTTGGCACTGTATGATGTCCAGGTTCTGATCTTTTCACTCCGGGCCACGGTCTTTTGAAACGCAAGTGTCTATGGTACGGATGACGAAGGTGGGCGTCCAGAAAAAACGTGTGCCACGTGCCACATGCGAAAAGAATGAATGACGGGCGAAAATTGATCTTCGGAGCTGTTGTGAATTGACTTGAGAATATTCAATGTTAATAGGAGGGTAGACGTACCGCGCATCGCCACAACGCCACGGATTCAAGAAGTGTTCATCGAGAATGATGGAGGGGCTATGCCTGAAAACGTAAAAAAGGGGAACCGGGGGGATTCGGTCAGCCTTCTTCAGCAGACGCTGGTTTCCAGAGGGTATCCCGTAGACATTGACGGTGAGTTCGGTCCCCAAACCCAGAGAGCGGTAAAGGCTTTTCAGTCGCAAAACCTTGATCCTCATGGGCAGCCATTGAAGGTTGACGGCAAGGTAGGGCCTCTTACCTGGTGGAGCCTTACCCATCCCAAACCGGACATCGAAGCTTACAGTGCTGTCGATTATTGCGTGATGCCCCCTGTGGAGGCTGGAGGCAGCCCTCTGGGACGATTGGCCCTCGCCATTGCCATCGAGGAATTAAAGGCTGGGGCCGGAGAAGTCGGGGGCGATAACCGTGGCCCCTGGGTCAGAAAATATCTGGCCCCGGCAGGTCTTGACGAAGGCAATTCCTGGTGTGCCTCATTTGTGAGCTGGTGCTTTCTACAGGCCTGTGACGGGGATAAGCAGAGGATGCCTTTTGTCTACAGTCCCGGGGCCAGGGACCTGCTGAGGCAGTGCGATAAACAAGGAGTGGCTCACGCTCCCGGCCAAGGCTATCTGCCGGAGCCCGGTGACCTCGTTGTCTGGTGGCGCGTAAGCCTGGCGGGCTGGCAGGGGCATGTGGGCTTGGTGCATCAGCTCAGGGACGGTATGCTGTACACCCTCGAGGGGAATAGGAGCCCCAGGGTGCAGGGATTTTCGTATGTGTTCAGCCGTATGGACAAACTGCTGGGCTTTGCACATGTAGCGGATCGTCCCTGAAAAAACAGGGATCTTGCGTCGAGGGCTTTCATGTCAT
>QKGY01000460.1 GCA_003250235.1 Desulfuromonadaceae bacterium | reverse complement strand
CAGCCGCAGCAGCTCTTCCCCCAGGCGCTTCAATTTGCCTTCGAAGGAAGCCTGCTCCAGCATCTCCGCCACAATCGCTTCAAATCCATGGATGGCTTCTTCGAGGTGAACGGATGTTTGCGAATAGTCGTAAGATCGCTGCTGCGGGGATCGGACTGGGGACCGGGTCGCCCGGACTTCCCGGTAACGCAGCCCAAGGATATTACCGGGTTCCACGCTCACACCGAGGTCCTGGAGGCTGTCTCCGAGCAACGAGACCACCTCACCGTCCTCTTCGCTTCCCAGGCTGAGCCACAGATCCCGCAGCGCTTTGCTGTAGGTTTCACGCAGGGCCTGGCGGGATTCCAGTAACGGCGTGGCGGTGGCAAACAGCTCCCGGATCAGGGCCTGACGACGCCCCTTGAGAATGGCAACACTGCCGCTGACGGCCCGACGCCTGTCCTTGAGCCGCAGCATCTCGGTACGGGTCGGGTGAATCATCCGCCCTCCAGTGCGAATTCTTTCAGGAGCGCGAATCCGACATCGAGGGTCTGCGCAATCGTGCGTCGTTCCTCCCCCTGATGAATGAACCTGCGCTCGAAAGCCTCCGCAAAAGACAGTATATTGATATCTGCGCTGCCCATGCCTTCGCGACCGACAATCGCCTCAAGCTGGCGCAACTCGCGCCCGCGAGCGTAATGCCGGTACAGAGCATTGGCAAGAGCACGGTGGTCAGAGCGCGTCCGGCCCTCTCCGATACCGCGCTGCATCAGACGCGAGAGACTCGGCAGCACGTCAATGGGCGGGAAAATCCCCCTCTGGTGCAGATCCCTGGATAATACGACCTGCCCTTCGGTGATGTACCCGGTCAAATCGGGAATGGGGTGGGTGATATCATCTTCGGGCATGGTCGCCACCGGCAGCATCGTCACCGAACCAGGTACCCCTTTCAGGCGTCCCGCCCGCTCATAGAGAGAGGCCAGGTCCGAGTAGAGATATCCCGGATAGCCGCGTCGCCCCGGCAATTCCTCACGCGACGTGGAAATCTCCCTCAGGGCGTCGCAATAGTTCACCATGTCCGTCACCAGCACCAGGACATCCATGGCTTTTTCGAAAGCCAGGAACTCGGCGAGGGTCAAGGCGAGCCGAGGCGCCAGAAGCCGCTCGACCACTGGCTCATCGGCCAGGTTCACGAAAGCGACGAAGCCGCCCCGCATCGCCTGCAGGACCTCCATGTACAGGCTGTACTCGCGATGGGTCAGCCCCAGCGCGGCGAAAACGACCACGAAATCGCCGCCGCCCGACAGGCGGGCCTGGCGCAGAATCCCGGCTGCGATTTCCCGGGCAGGGAGCCCGGCACAGGAGAACACCGGGAGTTTCTGTCCCCGCACCAGGGTATTGAGGCCGTCAATCGCCGAGTACCCCGTTTCGATGAACTCTTCCGGGCGCGCCCGTGCCACGGGATTGATCGGATAGCCAGAGATCGGCAGCCATTTCTCCGGCACGAACATGCGACGGCCATCCACCGGCTGAAACGATCCGTTGAACACCCGCCCGAGACAGGCCATGGAAACCGGAGCCTTCTTCACCGCATCCGAAAAGATCACCGTCGAATACCGGATATCCAGGCCGCGAGTCTCTCCAAAAACCTGCAACAGGACGGTCTGGCCATCGATCCTGAGCACTTCGCCCTCCAGTTTCTCCCCCTGGGGGCCGAGAATGGACACCGTCTCTCCGATACGCGATTCAATGACCCTCTCCACGATCAGCAGCGGACTGCGAATGGCGCCGATACTCTGATAGCGGTGTTCGCAAAGACGCATCGTTCACTCCCTGTCCAGTTCCGCCAGGGCCTCATCGAGCAGGCCGTCGTCCTCAAGCCGCTGACTCGCCCTTTCGTAGGCGTCCACAATGGCGGAAATCCTGTTCAACGTCTGCTCCGGGGTACTGAAGGCCTCTGACGTGTAGGCATTCTGGCAGAGAAAGTCCCGCCGGATGCGCTCGGCAACCCTGATGAGAAGACGATCGGCATCCTGAAGCCCCTCCAGGCCAACGATCTCGGCGACCTCGCGAACCCCCTGCTCCCGCAGCAGCAGGTCGCGGCACCGGCTCACCAGCTCCGGCCAGCGCGACGAAACCGTCTCGGCAAAATGCGCCATCAATTCCGATGCGTAGAGGGAATAACTCTGCCCCCAGTGGACGGCGGGAAAATGCCGACTGTGGGCCAGGGCGGTATCAAGCATATAGAAGGCTCCCGCCGCGCGCAGACAGGCCTGGGTGACCGGCTCGGTGAAGTCCCCTCCGGGCGGAGAGACCGCCAGCACCATGCTCAGGGAACCGAGGTCCCCGGAAGCCGTCTCGACCAGTCCGGCTCGCTCGAAAAATCCGGCCAGTCGCGAATTCAGATAGGTGGGGTACCCTTCCTCGCCCGGCATCTCCTCAAGAGATGAGGAGATCTCCCGCAGCGCCTCCGCCCAGCGCGACACGCTATCCGCCAGCAGCAACACATGCAGCCCCATGTCCCGGTAATATTCAGCCACGGTCACCGCGGTATAGAGCGAGGCCTCCCGGGCCGCTACCGGCATATTGGAGGTATTGGCGACAATCAGGGTGCGCTCCATCAACGGCCCGTCTGTCCAGGGGTCTTTCAGAGACACAATCTCGTCAAGCAGTTCCGCCATCTCGTTCCCCCGCTCTCCGCAGCCGACATAAATGACGACATCGACATCCGCATACTTGGCGAGTGATTGCTCCAGCACGGTCTTGCCTGTTCCGAACCCCCCGGGAAAGATGGCCGTCCCCCCCCGCACCAGCGGGAAGAGGAAATCGAGACAGCGCTGACCGGTTACCAGGGGCTGTTCGGGAGCCCGCTTGCGCACGTAGGGGCGCGGCTTTCGGGCCGGCCATTCCTGCCATCCTCGCAGCACCGTGCCGTCTTCCAGATGGCCTAGCGGCTGCCGCAACGTGAACTCCCCGGCATTCAGCGAGGCGATCTTGCCGGAGGCGGGAGCAAAAAGGAGATGCCGGAAAGGACCTTCCGCAACGGCGCCCAGAGGCTCACCCGAAGCCACTGTATCGCCGACCCCCTTGAGAGGCTCAAACTGCCAAGGCCGATCGCAATCGAGAGGGAAGGGATCATAGCCGCTGCGGATAAAGGGGCCTGAAGCCGCCCTCAAAGCTTCCAGCGGTCGCTGCAAGCCGTCGAAGAGATTCCCCAGCAGCCCCGGCCCGAGCTTGACCGTCAACGGAAGCCCCAGCCCTTCCACCGGCTCACCGACAGCGAGTCCCAGCGTGTTTTCATAAACCTGCACAATCGCCTTCTGCCGCTCGATCCGGACCACCTCGCCGCAGAGGCGGTCCCGTCCCACCACCACCCGGTCGTAAAGCCGCAGCCCCTCGCAGTCTACACTGACCGTTGGGCCGGATATGCCGATAATCCGTCCCTCTACCTTCATGGCGTCACCCTCACCTGGTAGCCGAGCACCCGGACGAGAAGCCGTTGCAGATAATTCTCCCCCCCGGTTTCCTGCGGAGCCGGCAGAATCAGAAGCACCCCGAACCAACGGCTCTCCAGTTCCTGCAACCGCTCCGGACCGATATCCTTGAGAAGCCGCTCGTCGATCATCACCACGCCGGCATCCTCCTCGGCCAAGGCCTCGCGCAACCGCTCTTCCGCCTCCATCGGCGCAGCCAGCCGTTGCTCCACCCCGGCCAGAGTGAATCCGTAGCGTGCATCCTGCGGTGTGATGACCACCACCTTCTTCACAACACCATGTCCTCTCTGCCAGCCTCTCCGGCAATTCGGAGAAGGTTCAGGTTCCGGGCACGCAAGCGACAGCGGCACAGATAATCCAGCACCACCCCGGGCTGCAGGGGATCTTGCCCCCAGATCCTCGCCCGCCTCAACAGTCCCCGCTCCAGAAGAACCGACAGGGAACCCCACCCCTTCGGCTCCACGTCTCCCGCCCAGGCGGCCGCGCGTCGCATCACCGCTGCGAGATCCCGTTGCCGCCACAGGACTTCCAGCTCCCCCACGGCCAGCTCGCCGCCGAAGAGCAGTGCCGGAGCCCCGAGTTCCCAGCGCTGATGCTTGGCCAGCCGAAGCAGATTCCTGCTGTCAATGGCCGCTCTGAAATACGCGCCCACAACCGCGAGGGGCCGCCCCTGACACGGGGCACCGAGAAACCGGTCCACCAGCTCCTGTTCGAAGCGCCGTCCCCCTTCGCGGCGATAGACCGCTTCGACATCCCCGAGTGCCGGCGTCTCTTCTGAAAGAGCGGCGGTCGCCACATTGGCCGCTTCCGCACCGTCCCGGCACCGCCCCAGCGCCGTTTGCCATCGCCGTGACAGCAGGCTGTCCCGAAACAGCGCCTCCAGCATCGACCGATCCCCCTGACGGATAACGCGGACCGCCCGAAGCAGCACGGGAATCTCCCAAGTGACGAGCACCGGGGCAAAATCCTGTCGCCACGAAACCTCCATCTGCCGAAATACCCAGGCACATTCCCGTCGGAAGGCCGGCCAGGCCCCTTCCTCCGACGTCGGCCCCGCGATCTGCGCTGCCGGAGCGCTTAAGAGGTCTCTGCGGCGGACGCGAAGACGCGACAGCAGATAATCGCGCGGATAACCGTCGCTCTCAGGCCACTGAAGTAGGGACATCGGCGTCCACCTCCCTGACGATCTCGGCCATGAGAGCAGGAAGCATGTCCGGCCAGGCCCTGGACAGGCGTATGGCCAGGGTGTTGATCACCTGGAACTGACCGCCTTGCGCCCAGACCTCCATGCCTGCGCAAATCGCCTCATCCACCTCGATGGCCGCCTGCGGGAAAAGCTGATGCGCCCGGTCTTTGTCCTTCGCCGCGACCCGCACCTTCGCCCAGGTCAGGGAAGGAAGTTCCGCCGCCAGCCGTTCAAAGAGCCCCCCCCCAGCTTGTGCCAGCTCCGGTAGAAGCTGCGTTGCCTGTTCGTAGAGCCGTGCGGCCAGCTCCGCCATCGCCTCTTCCCGAATGCGCCCGACCTGCTGCCGCGCCTCCGCCAGAAGGTCCTCCCGCAAGGTGGCGCCACGCGACTCCAGGGTCCGGACATGCTCCCGTCGCAAAGCATCCTCCTCTCGCTGCGCCTCGCGTCGCACGCGTTCGGCTTCTTTCCGGGTCTCCTCCCGGATGGCTTCTTCCCGGGAGCGTGCCTCAGCGTTCAGGGCGTCCAGCAACGCCTGCTGGCCCATGAGATCACACCATCAGAATGATCATGGCGGCCACCACGAAACCGAGAATGACCATGGTCTCGGGAATCGCCACCAGGATGATGATGGTGCCTGTCAGCTCGGGCTTCTCCGCCAGCGACCCGGCACCGGCGGCCCCGATGCGCGACTGGGCCCAGGCCGTGGCCAAAGCCGGCAGGCCGATCGCCAGAGCCGCGGCAAATGCCAGCCATACCTTGTCCATAGGAACTCCTTTCTCAGTCCTGCCGCTTCTTTTCCAGGGGCTCGAAACGCCGTCCCCCCGCCTCGAAAAACTTGCTGAAAAACTCCACATAGTGCAGACGCAGCGCGTGTACCGTCGGGGCAAACACCCCCAGCAGCAGATTAAAGGCATGCAGCAGCAAAGCCACCACCCCTCCCGCCAGGATATCCCCCCCCATGCCGCCGAGACGGTTGGCCACGTAGGCCAGCAGCACACTTGTCAGGCCGATCGCCATGATACGCACGTAAGAGATAATGTTGCCGATGCTCTTGAGCAGTTCCAGGGGAGCCAGCAGGCCACCGGCGACAAACAGCAACGGCACGGCGACCGCCATCGTCACCAGCAGCGGTCTGAAATCCGGACCGGGCGACGGCATGGCCAGGGCGATCGCGAATCCAGCCAGCCCCAGAATGATCCCGATATTGAGCGCCTTGAACAGCGCCTCACGACGGCTTTTTTTACGCAGCGCCGCGGCAAACCCGAACAGCAGCCCCAGCGACACATGCACGACCCCCACCGACAAGGCGAAGTAAATCATCGGCAGGATCGCTTTGCCGCGGTCGAACAGCAGCGGTTCCATGCCCAGCCAGCGTTGCCCCAGCTCGCCGAAGGCTTCGCCGTACAGTCCCCCGAAAATGAGGGTGTACACGGAGCAGACGCCCAGAATCCTGGCGGCATCCCGGACCATCGGACGTTTCTTCACCCGCCACAGAAGCAGCAGAGCGATCCCCAGAAGCAGGATGCCGTACCCCATATCCCCCAGGATCATGCCGAAGAACAGCGGGAAGAAGATGCCGATGAAGGGGGTGGGATCGAAAGAAGCGTACCCCGGCAGGGGAAGGAGACGGGAGAAGAGCTCGAACGGGGCAAAATAGCGGGGGTTTCTGAGCAGAACCGGGACCCGGTCGAGGTCCTCGGCAAGCAGGGCCAGTTCTTCCAGATCGA
>QKGY01000067.1 GCA_003250235.1 Desulfuromonadaceae bacterium | reverse complement strand
CGACGGCCGATTCCAGGTCCTTGAGAGATTTTTCGAAGGGTTCTTTTTTGGCCATGTATCTACCTCGACAAATATTGAATTATCACCTTTGCCTTAAGGGGGAGTCAAGGTTTTTCCGGCCGGAAGCGCGAGTAAAAGTCCGGGATCGATGCGCTCTCCCCGCCATCGCATGCTCCAGTGCAGGTGGGGGCCTGTGGAACGCCCTGAGCTCCCAACGAATCCGATAATATCCCCTTGTTTGACCGATTGGTTCTCATGGCAGCTAACGGATTCCAAGTGGGCCATAAGGGAGAAAAGCCCTTCACCGTGATCGATGATAACTGTCCGGCCCGTGAAATACATGTCGCCGGTGAAAACAACCTTCCCTCTGGCTGGCGCTTTAACGGCAGTTCCTCTTGGGCTCCGGAAATCCACACCGGAGTGAGGGGCGCGTGGCTGCCCGTTCAAGATGCGTCGAATGCCGAAAGGGCTTCCAAGGGGAGAGGGCACGGGAGGAAGAAATGGGCCGGACCAGGGGGCTGGATTCGTTTGAGAATAAAGTGTTTCCACCTTTTTCTGTTCTCGGGCAATGCGTCGGAGGACCTTGGGGGACTTCGGCGTCACCATCTGTGTCGGAAGATTGAGGCGTTCGGATGCTCGTTCGATCCTGCGAACATGAAGGGACAGATGATAAAAGGAGGATTGTCCTTTTAGGTCGGTGACCATGACGTCGACGGGGTAGGTTCCTTCAGATATCTCAAGATCTACCCCTAGGAGAGCCCGAGCGCCGTCGGGAGTCGGGGTGAAGAAAACGCTTTTTCCGTTAAAACCGGCAAGGGCAACAGAGGGCGTTTCCCCTTGCCAGTGCAGTATGCTCACTCCACCGTCAGGGATTTCTCTTGGTTCGAGACTGAGTTGTCCTGCCACTGCGAGAGCAGGACAAAAAAGAGAAAGTATCCAAAGGAACCTCAGGACACGATTTTTTTGATACATGCTTCTGCTGCCCCTTTACCCAGGCGTAATTGAACCTGGTCGCCCGGATTCAGTTCGTCGGAGGAACGAACGGGACGGGAGGTGTTTTCCCGAAAGACAATCGCGTAGCCGCGGGCCAATGTCTGCAGGGGGGAAAGAGCGTTCAGGTGTGCTGAAAGGGTGGCCAAGCTCTTTTGACAGCCCTCCAGGTATTGATCCATGGCCTGATTCAGACGGTAGCGAAGATTTTCCTCCTTCTGGCGCATGAGTTCCAGAACCTGAACCGGAGACCTGAGCCTTAGTGCCAGCCCTGAAACCTTTTCCTGTAAAAGAGAGAGGCGCCCGTGAATTCGGGCTGCCAATTGCAGAAGCAGATGGTCGATGTGTCCTTCGAGTTCCTGCCGGTTTTTGACAACGAGTTCTGCCGCCGCACTGGGAGTAGGGGCTCGCAAGTCTGCGGCAAAATCCGCAATGGTAACGTCCACTTCGTGCCCTACGGCAGAGATAACCGGAATTTCTGAGGCATGGATCGCTCGTACCACCATCTCTTCGTTAAAAGCCCAGAGGTCTTCCAGTGAACCTCCTCCACGACCGACAATCAGCACATCGGCTTCTCCGTGCCGATTGAGATCGGCGATGGCTTCGACAATTTCTTCCCAGGCGCCATCTCCCTGCACCCGTACAGGCCGCAACAA
>QKGY01000195.1 GCA_003250235.1 Desulfuromonadaceae bacterium | reverse complement strand
GTATCACAAGGGGCGGATCCTGTACGGGCTGTACCAGGGGCGGGAGGAGATGCGACGCACGGGGGAGGCGATCGTGGTCGAAGGGTATTTCGACCAGTTGGCCCTGCATCGGGCCGGATTTCCCCAGGCCGTAGCCACCTGCGGTACCGCGCTGACCGAAGAGCATG
Source organism: Desulfuromonadaceae bacterium (assembly GCA_003250235.1). GTDB lineage: Bacteria > Desulfobacterota > Desulfuromonadia > Desulfuromonadales > SZUA-540 > SZUA-540. Next base: position 1,489 of record QKGY01000195.1, on the reverse strand, counting down.
CCCGCGTGCTGCAGCGTTATGCCAAAAAGACCCTGCTGTTGTTCGATCAGGACGAGGCCGGCAAGCGGGCCACCTTTCGTGCCATGGATGTTCTGATGGCGACCGGGTTGCCGGCGGCGGTGATCACCCTGGACGAGGGGGAGGATCCCGATTCTTTCCTGGCAAGTCGGGGAGCGGAGATCTTCCGGGAGCGCCTGAAAGCGGCCCGCCCCGTCATGGAAGTATTTATCGATGCCACGCTGGCCGCCCATGACGCCTCCATTGAGGGCAAGGCCAGGGCTGTCGACGCCATTGCCGAAAAGCTGCGTCTGCTCAAAGACGACATCGAGCGAAGTCTCTATATCCGGGCCCTGGCGCAAAGGGTCGGTCTGGACGAATCGCTCTTGCAATCGCGGATAACGGGTCGGAAATCACCGTCCCGGCCGGCACCCACGCCAGCCCCGACCGTGCGGCGCCAGCCTCCGACGGCCAAGGCCGAACCGGCTGCGGGGTTACGGGCACAGGTGATGTTGCTGTATCTGCTGGTTCACGACCCCAAAGTTCGGCAGCAGGTGCAGGGGGAGGGAGTTGAAAATCTCTTTTTAGATGGGAATATAAAAGAGGTCGCTGCACGGATCCTGAGTTTTCCCGAACAGGACCCGCCCTTGTCCACGGAGCGGATGTCCGACCAGTTCACCGGCGAGCAGCGCGAGATCCTCAGCCGGGTTCTGGGTGAGGATGCCGCTGCTTTCGAGGAGGAGCCGGGCACCCTTTTCAAGGACTGTCGCCAGGCGGTGAACCGGGAGAAACTGCGACGGAAGAGGCAGGAGCTCCACGAACGGATTAAAAATGCCGAAGCCAGCGGGGCGATGCAAGAATTGGCGGCCCTGCAGTTGGAGTTGATCCAGATAAATCGTCAGCTAAAATAGATATATAAGAATAAAATAAAGAAGACCACCGGCCCGGTAACACCGGAGGTGGGAGGAGACGACGCGGAATGGCCAAGAAAAACGCGATGGAAGAAGTGCAGAACCTGATCGACCTCGGGAAGGAAAAAGGGTTTCTCACCTACGACGAGGTGAATGACTCGCTTCCCGCCGATCTCATTTCCTCCGATCAGCTTGAAGATGTCATGAGCATGTTCGGGGAGATGGATATAGCCGTGGTGGATTCCGACAAGAAGGTTTCCCTCTCGGACGAACGTGGTATCGACGAGGAAGGTGGCGACGAGGAGGACGAAGAGGAGTCCGAGTTCGAAGCCGGCGTTCTCGGCCGTACCAGTGACCCCGTGCGCATGTACCTGCGGGAGATGGGACAGGTTTCCCTTCTGACCCGCGAGGGCGAGGTGGAGATTGCCAAGCGGATCGAAGAGGGGGAGGCGCTGGTTACCAGCGTGATCATGAAGACCCCGATCGCCTTCAAGGAGATCATCAGCCTCGGAGATCGCCTGATCAAGGGGCAGATCAGCGTCGCGGAGATCACCAAAGACTACGAAGAGGAAGAGGGCAGC
>QKGY01000396.1 GCA_003250235.1 Desulfuromonadaceae bacterium | reverse complement strand
GGCCGCTAACGGTCGGCGACCTCGCGGATGACCTTGCGGAGGGTTCCAATAGAAGACGGTTTTGGCAGGACCGTCAGAGCGGGAGACGCGAGAAAATCACGGTATTCCGGTTTCTGGGTCCCCGTAAAAAATATGAAGCGATTTTTCAGTGCCGGATCGAGCTCAACCGCCCGGCGATAGAATTCGATCCCGTTCAGCCTGGGCATCTCCACATCCGAGAGCACCACGTCGACATGGCTGTTCAGAATATGGGCAATTCCTTCCTGACCGTCATGGGCGAGAACCACTTCGGCCTCGGCCATGAAGACATGTTTCAGCAATTTGGCCAGGGAAGGATCATCTTCCACCACCAGAATGCGACGTTTCCACACCCGGCTCGGTCCGGTGCTGCCCGACGGAAACGCACCCAGAAATTTTTCGATATCCAGGCGATGCCTGTCGATCTCATCGACGGCCTTCTGGTAGTCTCCTCCCTGTTTTCTCAAGGCATTGATCACATAGAGAAAGATTTCATTCCACTCCGAATACTCCGCCTCGGCCACCACACCGATCAGTGACGCCCGCATCAGCTCTCCCCTGTCGAGCAGGTCCATACCCCGACGAATGGGACTCTCGATCTGACTTCGGGTGACAGGGTCCAGGGTAATGCACGTTTTGGAGTCCGGGTGCTGTTCCAGAAAAGCGGCAGCGCCTTTCAGAAGGTCCAGATGTTCCGTTTCCTCTTCGGCCAGGGTGGTCAGAAAAGCATGCAAGTCTCTGTCCTGCCTGAACAAAACGGCCGCCTTGGAATAGAATTCCGACGCATTTTTTTCCATACCGGTCAACCAGGTGACGATATCTCGCATGTGCGACACAAAAATCTCCTTATTGGAGGGGAGAACAGGTATCGGGATTCAACCCCAAAAAGAGTAACAAATATTCGGGGTTCCTCAAATCGGGCGAGGACAGGACTCCCGGTTAGACAACGTCGAAAAGGGTCATTCCCCGCGACGCCCATGCGCCACCTTGCCTACCGGCGCCAGATAAACGGTAAATTCGTCATCGCCATCCACCCCGAGCAGACGATCCATTAGCCCCTGATGATAGGCGGCAATGGCACAGGTTCCTGCCGAGACGGCCTCACTGGCCAGGTACAGATTCTGGCACAGATGCCCCGCATCAAGAAGGATGACCCGATGGGCCGCCAGGTCGTAGCGCCACTCCATGCGGTAAGGGATCGCCGTCCAGACGAAGGTTACCGGAGCTTCGGCGACAAACCCCTGATGCAGCACGGCAGGCACGATCTCGCGGCGTAGCGCCTCGACCGGTATCTCCCTCTCCACAACCAGGGCATGCTCGACAGGCAGGTACCGATAGAGCCCGCTGGCGAGTCCGTCGATCCGGGAAACCAGCAGATACGTTTCAAAGGAATGGCGGCACCCCGCCGAAGGGACCGTGCGCAGGGCACATCCGGGGTGAAGGATTTCCCGGATGCCCTGAGTGGCCCAGAGCAGAAAGGACAGTTCCTCCAGGGTCAGGGGCGTGCCGAGAAAACGTCGGTGACTGCGCCTGCTTTGCAACGCGTGGAGCAGATCGATGGGACCAATGTGGGTCCAGTCCTCCGGCTTGGCCAGGGGAAGGAGTGCTTGGCCGTCACGGGGGGGCTTCTGCAGTGGGGGCGGCTCGACCCCCATGTTTTGATCCGTATGATGAAAATCAATACTTAACCGGAGGTTATCGGTAAGAAACTGTCGATAATGGCGCCTCTCATCCCTGTCCATCCCTGTTTCCTCCTTGACCTGTTTAATTCGTTACTAGAAAAGTAATCTTGCATTCCCACGGGTGATCGCCTACAATCCGGGCACTATTCTCCCGGCGCGAGGCGGTATTTTCATCTTCCCGGGTTAACGCATGGTCAGACAACGGTCTTTTTGGCCGCCAACACGCAACAGTCAGGTCACAGCTTAGATGTCTCCCTATTTTTCCAGCACCCGTTTTGTAAAAAAGTATTTGACCAGCATTTTCCTGGTTCTCTGCCTGATCATCCTTTCGGTGTTTCTTGGTTTCAACTATAAGGCCAACACCCTGATAAAGGAACAGCTCCAGCGTCAGGGCAGGGCTTTTTTCCAGGAAATCCTCCTGACACGCCAGTGGATAGCCAGCCACGGAGGGGTGTACGTCAAACTCACTCCCGACACCGAGATCAATCCCTACCTGCGAATGATACCCGACCTTGATGTCGTCGTCTCCGGCGACAACGGCCAGCGCTACACCTTGAAGAACCCCGCTCTTGTCACCCGGGAGATCTCGGACCTGGCCAACGGCAAGGGCCTGTTCTCCTTCCACATCACCAGCCTCAATCCGCTGAATCCTTATAACGCCCCAGACCCTTTCGAGAAAATGGCCCTCGCCCGTTTCGAACAAGGCGACGACGAATTCTTCCAGTACGTTCAGCAGGATGAGAATGTCTCTTTCCGCTACATGGCCCCCCTTGTTACCGAAAAGGCCTGCCTGCAATGCCACGCGGCCCAGGGATACGCAGAGGGTCAGGTTCGTGGAGGAATCAGCATCTCCATTCCCGCCACCGAGATGATGCGCGAGATGCGCGAAAACCGCACGTGGCTCATCGTCTCGGCGTTTGGCATTTTCCTGCTGATCACCAGCCTCATCAGCTATATCTCCAAGGCATTCATCCGCGACCTGCACCTCGCGGAAGGACGCTTGCTGGATATGGCCAGCAAAGACTTTCTCACCGGCTTGCTCAACCGCCGGGAAGCTTACAACCGCTTGGGTGGCGAATGCGCCCGTTCCGACCGTACCCGGATGAAGGTCGGAATTCTCCTAGTGGATATCGACCATTTCAAACGGGTCAACGACACTCACGGCCATGCGCTCGGCGACCAGGTTCTGCAGAGTGTCGCGGACCGCATGCGTGAAACGCTGCGTGAATATGACATCCTCTGCCGCTTCGGCGGCGAGGAATTCCTCATCGCCGTGCAGGGGTCCAACACCAAGGACATCCATACCGTGGCCGAACGTCTGCGTGAAGCCATTTCCCGCCTTCGCGTCCAGCTCCCGCTTGGGGACAACCTGGAAATTTCCGTCAGTATCGGCATCACCGAAAGAGGGATGGGAGAGTCGATTGACCAAGCCATATCCCGCGCTGACACCGCGCTGTACCGAGCCAAGGCCCAAGGTCGCAACCAGGTTGTGTTCCTCCCGTCGGACGTAACGCCATCCTGACCCTCTCTGCATTGTCTTTCTCCATGATAGGCCTTGTTTTCACTATCCCCCAAAAGATGACCAATCGGGTTATTTATGGTAGTATAAAACATGAAGGGACCCTTCAGGACAACATCGGACAGGAGTCGATAATCAGTACGGGGGTTCTGGAAAGGAGAAAGGTCATGACAGACAGATTCACCAAACCTGTTTCCGAACTGGAAGAAAAAAATTCATTTATCTGTGAAAGCTGTGACGACTTTTACGGACACGGACACGACAGGGAAGGGAAACGGGGAGAACGCCGTGACGACTCCAAAGAGAGACGGCATGGGCACTCCATGACGGATACCATCGTCAAAGGCGATCCGGCCCCATTCGGGTCCTGATTTCCTGAATCCGACCAGTGATCGCGATCGAGGACCGGTTCCGCAAAGGACCGGTCCTTTTATATGGCGGAATGTTCGCCACACGAAAATTTCGACATAGCCGCGACTCGCAGTGCTGTGAAACATTGCTTTCGCCGCCGAATCGCTTTAGTATCATGGCCGAATCAAAGAGAGAGCCCTGTGGGGCAGGCAAAGGAGAAAAGTTTTGGAAAATTCCGCTCAAACTGTCGAAGAAAAAGCCCTGAGGCCTCCGGTCGATCTGGGAGGAGAGGAGGGATGGACCCCTTTTGACGCCCCGTCGCTGGTCGGCGCGTCGCTGCGTTTCGTCTCGGGAGAACCGGACGGCAACCGCTACCGGGTCCGCTATTACCGCAACGCCGAGCAGCAGCTTCGCGCACGGATCTGGTTCGGCCCCGAAACCGAAGGCCCCCCGGGGCATTCCCACGGCGGCGCCATGGCCGCCGTCATGGATGAAGTGCTGGGACTGGCCGCCTGGGCAGCCGGCTACCGCATCGTCGTCGGCAACCTCAACGTCAGCTTCCGCAACCTGCTCCCCCTCGAACAGGTCGTTACCGTCGAAAGCGAAGTCGTTTCCGCCAAGGGCCGCAAGGTCACGGTGCATGGGCGCATCTGCCGGGGTGAGACGGTCTACGCCGAAGCAGAATGCCTGTGCATCACTCTCCCCGAAAAGTTTTAGGGTACAGAAAAAAAAGATAGCCCGCTGGCCCTGTATTTCCCTGGCTTGACCGCTCTACCCCCTGGGCATACTGCCCAGCAACCCAAAAGGACAAAGGGAACATGCCCCCGCCTCTCCCAAGCCGCCCCCTTTGCCAAAAGCCATAACTCTCTGCCGAGGTCTCGGGATGGTTGGAATGCCTTTTTCAGGGTTGTTGAACAACGTCGCTCTCCTGCTGTCTTTGGTACTGGTATACGGAACCGTCCCAAAAAGCTCTGACGTCCGGGGTCTGAAGATCATCCGGGGAAGCCTTTTTGGTCTGATTGCCTGCGGATTGATGGCCACCCCCTGGGAGCTGGTGCCTGGCATTTTTTTCGACAGCCGTACCATTCTGCTCAGTGTGGGGGGCATGTTCTTCGGCGCGATCCCCACCCTCCTGGCGATTGCCATAGCGGCCACCTACCGGCTCTATCTGGGCGGAGGGGGGGCCATAACAGGCATTTTGACCATACTTTGCTCCGGTCTGGCCGGGCTGGCCTGGAGAACGCTTCGCCGCAAAGCTGCGTATCAACTCTCCAGCCTGGAGTGGTATTTTTTCGGCTTTTGCATCCAATTCATCGTCCTTCTGCTTATGCTCACCATACCGGCGAGCATGATCATACCGGTGTTGAAAAGCATCACAATCCCCACCCTTGCCATTTATCCCCTGGTCACCGTTCTTCTGGCGAAACTGCTGGCAAATCAGGAGACCCAGGCCCGGCACAAAGCGACCCTGGACGCCAGCGAGCGCAAGTACCGGGAACTGGTCCAGCATTCTCGCGTTATCCTCCTGAGCATCGATACCGAGGGGAAAATTACCTTCATCAACGAGTTCGCTGAGGATTTTTTTGGTTTCCATGCCGATGAACTCATCGGCAAAAGCGTCGTCGGCACCATTGTTCCGGAGGTGGATAGCGAAGGACAACATCTCGGTCAAATTCTCACGTCGTATTTAAAGGAGCCGGAGCAGCTCCTCGAAAACGAAAGTGAAAACCTGTGCCGCGATGGTCGGCGTGTCCGGGTCCAGTGGAAAAACACCCTCCTTTACAATGCGGCAGGTGAATACGTCGGCCTGCAGTGCATCGGCCACGATGTGACGACGCTGCGACAGGCCGAGGCGGTTCTCAAAGCCCGTGAAGATCAGTTAAAGCGTCTTGTCGAGGTGGCCCCCATGCCGCTAGCCATCACCAAGAAAGGTCATGGCATCGACTATCTCAACCGCCAGTTTGTGCAGAATTTCGGGTACACCCTTCAGGATATTCCCACGGTGGATGACTGGTGGCCAAAAGCCTATCCCGATCCACATTTTCGTGAAACAGTCAGGGCTCTCTGGGACAAGGAGATCGCCCGAACCATCGCGGAGCAGAAGGAGTTTATTCCGCAGGAAGTGCAGGTCACCTGCAAAGATGGAACGATTCGCGATACGGTGATCCGCTTTTCGTCCATCGGCGAGAAAGAGATCGTGGTTTTCAACGACGTGACCCGCGAACGGGAGCTCGACCGCATGAAGAGCGAGTTCATCGCCACGGCCGCCCACGAGCTGAACACTCCGCTGTCAACGGTTCGGGGATTTGCGGAACTGCTGCTCATGGAAAAAGACCTGGAGCCGGCACAGCAGAGGGAATATCTGACGATCATCAACGAGAAAACCGAAACGCTGGAGAAAATTATCGACGAGCTATTGGATATCAGTCGCATCGAGTCGGGACGGCTGATCCACCTGGAAAGACAGCCGTGCGATATCCGACAGCTGGTCGCCTCGTCGGTCAATGCCTACAGCAAGGAACTCAGTGACCGCGTATTCGATCTCGATTGGCAGGGCCCCGGACCCGAGGCCCTGCAGGCCGATCCCTGGAAGCTCAAACAGGTCATGGAAAACCTGCTCAGCAACGCCGTGAAGTTTTCTCCATCGGCCAGCCCCATTCGAGTCAGGGGGGGGGCGGATGAAGCCGCGGTGACCATCGAGGTGGAGGACCAGGGCATCGGCATGGACGCCGAACATCTGTCCCGGATTTTTGACAAGTTCTACCGTGTGGACAGTTCAGACACCGCCGTGCCCGGACTGGGGCTGGGGATGGCTATCGCCAAGGGGATTGTGGAAGCCCATGGGGGGACTATCACCGTGCGCAGTACGCTCGGTGAAGGAACCGCCGTCTCCTTTACCCTG
>QKGY01000070.1 GCA_003250235.1 Desulfuromonadaceae bacterium | reverse complement strand
GAGAAAAGGACTCCTTGGCCTTGGCCCAGTTCCGCTGCTTGGTGAACTGATGGCCGTTACGTGTGAATTCGACCACTTTACCGTGGCGCCGAGGTCTGTTGTTTTCCCGTGGCGGGGATGTGCCTTTATCCATGAAGCCGTTCTGCCTTTCCGGTGTGTATGTGGAGGGGAACCCGATGTTCCGTGCCTAAGACCCTATCGGATCTCGATCGATTCGATGTCAATACGTTCTCCCCACATATGAATCCCGATGGAATTTTCTAGGATCCGGGCGGTACCCCGGACCCGAAGGCCGTCTTTCTGCATGTCGGCAGGCAGATTGACGGGATCGAAGTGACGCCCGTGATCATCGACGATACCGAAAAATCCCCCTTCCAGATCAACGCGCGTTACGGTGCCAGCGAAGGTTACGATAGCCGAGTTCTTATCGGTCGAAGGGGATTGGGCATAACCGCAGGCGGTTATCAGAACCAAAAAAAGGAGGCACATGCTCTTGGCATTGATCCCTCGCATGGCTACATCATCCTTATCTTGCTTTTGAGAATGAGCATTTCAAAGGCCAGTGCGGCCTTGGCGTTGAGCTTCTGAAGGTCCAGAATCCAATCCTGCGTCAGTTCCTTGTTACCGGTGACCAGCAGAATGCTGACCAGCCTACCGTGCAGGACCAGCGGTGCGAGAAGGACGGTAGAAGGGATATTCCCGCCGAGCTCTCTCAGCAGCAGCGAATTAAAGGGGGTGCGCGGAACGGGCCCAAGGTAATAGCTTCGGCTGTCCTGTACCGTTTTAAGGATCGACGGTTCGTCCAGTGGCAGGGAGAGCGTTTCGAAATCGCTCTGGACCTTTCCATGGGTCCGCGCTTTCCAGCCGTATGCTGTCTGATCCCTGACAACGAACAGAGCGCAGCAGTCGAATTCCCCTCCCAGATATTCCACGAGAATATCGCCTATTTGTTCCCGGTCTGTACATTGGGAGAGCCGATCCGAAACCGTTCCGAGGGTGTAAGGCTCGATCTCTTCCGGCTCCTCCGGCAGGCCCCATGCCTCCGGTTCCTGCTCGGAATGCTCTTTTATCGTCTGGTGGATGTCGATTTCCTCCAGATCGGGACTGTCTTCAGGAAAGAAAGGGTTGCCATCCGATGTCTCTTCTTTTGCGGCGGCGGTGTTGTCAGCCTCCTGAGGAGGCAGATCATCCATGACCGGCCGGATATAGCGCTTTACCCGTTCCACCTGGTAATAGCGCTCAAGGGCCTGGATAATACGGACCTCCGGCGCAACGACAGGATGAATCACACAGCCGGTTTGAAAAGCGATTTCATCAATGGCTTTGAGGTTGGAGGGGTCGGCCATCGCCACCATCAGCCTTTTGTTGTTGAGCTTGAGGGGGATGGCGTTGTGCTTTTTCGCCAGCTGGCGCGGGAGCTTCTGGATGACATAGGGGGGGATGGCGGTCAACCGGTCCGGGGAAACCGTGGGGACACCGAATAATTTACTGAGCGAACGGGTGACGTCGTCTTCGCTGAGCAGGCCCATTTCCAGGACGGTGGTGCCGAGTTTTCCCCCGTAGAGCACCTGGTATTTAAGGGCTTCCTCCAGCTGATTATCAGTCAGCAGTTTATCCCGGACAAACAGATCTCCAAGGCGAATTTTCATAACAGAATCAAAAGGCCGT
>QKGY01000001.1 GCA_003250235.1 Desulfuromonadaceae bacterium | reverse complement strand
CCCAGCGTGGCGCTGGCGGCAGGCCTCGAATTCCCCGATTTCCAAAGGGAGACCGAATACGTCGGCCTGGTCGGCGACGACGGCGAATACCCGCTGCTGTCCGGGGATGTCGGCTCCACCGATGGGGTGCGCAAGCCCAAAGAAGAGTACCGCGCCATCACCAATGAGTTCCTGCTGCCCCACTCCTCGGCCAAGCATGCGCGCCTCTCCCGCAACTCCTACATGGTCGGCGCCCTGGCCCGTTTCAACCTCAACCACTATAAACTGCACCCCAGGGCCAAAGAAGTGGCCGCAGCCGTCGGCCTGAAGCCCCTCTGTATCAATCCTTACCTGAACTCCGCAGCGCAGGTGGTTGAATGCGCCCATTGCACCGAGGAAGCGATCGCCATCGTCGAGGATCTGATGGCCGGCGGCGTTGATGCCGCCGAGGCCGTGATCGTCGGCATCAACGAGAACCGCTCCATTCCGGTCCGGGCCGGCAGCGGCGTCGGCGCAGTGGAGGTGCCCCGAGGCCTCCTCTTCCACCATTACCAGGTCGACGAAGAGGGGATCATCCTGGCAGCAAACTGCGTCATCCCCACCGCCCAGAACCTGCAGAACATCGAAGACGACATGCACCAACTGGTCCCGGAACTGCTTGATAAAAGCGACGAGGAAATCACCCTGGCCCTGGAAATGCTGGTGCGGGCCTACGATCCCTGCATCTCCTGTTCGACCCATTTTCTGGAGGTCGATATTGTCCGATAGCGCGTTGCCGCAGGCCCTGCTCGGACAGGACCAGGGCGCGACCCTCTATGTCACCCTCGGCAACCCGCTGCGCAGCGACGACGGGGTCGGCCCGTACATCGCCGGCAGAGCCGACGGGATTCCCGGCATCCTAATCAGAGATGCCGGAGAGCGCCCGGAGCGGGCCTTCGACTGGGCCATGGAACTGCGTCCTGCTACCCTCGTCTTTATCGACGCCGCCGATTTTGGCGGCGCGCCCGGAGAAATCCGAGACCTGCCCGTGGAGAACCTGGAAAAAACCACCTTCAGCACGCACCGGCTGCCGCTGCCCGCCATTATGGACTGGATCAGTCATGAAACCGGAGCCGCGTGCCGCTGCATCGGCATCCAGCTCGGCTCAGCAGCCCTCGGGGAAGGCTTGACCCTTCCGGTACAACGCTCCGCCGACCTGCTGGTCGAATGGCTTTCGGGCAAGGTCTGCAATCCATAAATCAGCCGACATGCCGCAATGATCAACCATCAGTCTCTTTTACTTCGTAGACGCCCCCTCCCCCGATACGTTCCACATCATCATCCCTCGGAGTCTGTCGGGCTTGGGGAATCGTCACGAGGAAATAACAAATCGAGGACAGATTTTGGTAAATTTGCCAGCCCATAGTGGGTCTACGGGTCAAGAATTTACGGAAATATGGAATGATTTATCCTTTTCGCAGTAGATTCACTCCCAAGGCGGACAGACTCCTCGCCCGCACCAAAATCTCGCCGCGGGAAACGCTTCCCAATCCCACCGGAATTTTTCTTCATCTTTACAACCTGCCAGGCATCGGCTATTTTGTAGCGGCATTCGAAACCGGGAGTCAGCCGACATGCCGCCATGGTCAACCATCAGCCTTTTCATCGTAGCCGCTTCGATACTTGTGGTCATCCCCGGCCCCAATACCTTTTACA
>QKGY01000303.1 GCA_003250235.1 Desulfuromonadaceae bacterium | reverse complement strand
CAGGACGGTCCCAACGCTCCGATGTCTCATCACCACCTCCCGGCACCGGCTGGCTCGTTCCGGTGCCCTGATGAAAACATCCTAACACCGGGCACGGAGTGGTCAACATCCTAACCCGCTTAAAAACATCGATAAAACAAGGCCTTTGATACTAAGGCAGTTACAGCATATCCATGGGATCCACATCCACGGCCAGGGACACCCCGGCCACAACCGTCTTTTTCAACGCAGGCAGAGCTAGCAGCAAACGTCTCAGAGAGGGGCGCTCGGCGGATTTGAGCAGGATCTGAATTCGGGTCTTCCCGCGCAGCCGGGCCAGGGGGCAGGGAGCGGGGCCCAGAACATCGACGTCGGGGGACTGTTCCATCAACGCGTCCGCAAGGTTCTGGGCCGAAGCTGAGACCTTTCCGGCATCGTTGCCCGCCAGCACCAGATTGACCAGGTAACCGAACGGGGGATAGCCCAGTTCCTGGCGAAAGACGATTTCCTGATCGTAAAAATCGCCATAATCGTGACGGGCCGCGCATTCGAGGGCATAGTGCTCGGGGGAGTAGGTCTGGATCAGGACTCTTCCTGGGCGCTCTCCCCGCCCGGCCCGGCCGGCCACCTGAGTCAGCAGGGAGAAGGTGCGCTCCGCACTGCGAAAATCCGGAAAATTCAGAGTCGAATCGGCCTGAATGACTCCGACCAGGGTCACACCGGGAAAATCGAGCCCTTTGGCCACCATCTGCGTGCCGATCAGGACATCGACCGCCCCCGCCTCCATCTGCGACACCAGTTGGCCGTGGGCTCCCTTGCGTCCCATGGTGTCACGGTCCATGCGGGCGATCCTGGCCTGCGGCAGCAAGGCGGTCAGCTCTTCCTCCAGCCGCTCAGTCCCCGTCCCCTCCGGAAGCAGGTGGTCGCCCTGACACCGGGGACACAGCTCGGGCGGAGTCACCTGAAAATCGCAGTAATGGCAACGCAACTGACGCGGCCGCTGATGATAGGTCAGGGTGATCTCGCAATTGGGACACCGGAAAGTATGGCCGCAGTCGGAACAGAGCAGATACGGGGAAAAGCCGCGGCGGTTGAGCAGAATCAGGGACTGCTCCCCCCGCAACAGGTTGGCCTCCAGCGCCTCGGTCAGCGGCTGGGAAAGTGCTCCGACTCCTTGTTCTCCCCGCATGTCCACAAGCTCCACCTTCGGCAGTGAGCGCTCGGTGACCCGTCCGGCAAGCCGAAGATAGCCGATCTGACCGGAGAGGGCCCGCTGATGGGTCGTGACCGCCGGCGTAGCGCTGCCGAGCACGACCGTGGCCCCGACCATCTGCCCTCTCATCAGCGCCAGGTCGCGGGCATGATAGCGAAATCCTTCACCCTGCTTGTAGCTCGCTTCGTGCTCCTCGTCGACCACAATGACCCCCAGCTCGGGCACGGGGGCAAACAGGGCCGAGCGCGCCCCGATCACCACCTGCACCTCGCCGCGGGCGATGGCCCGCCAGGCATCGTAACGCTCACCGTCGGAAAGCCCCGAATGCAGCACGGCGATGGTCGTTCCGCCCCCGCCGAATCGGGCGCGAAAGCGCGCCACGAGCTGGGGAGTCAGGGCAATCTCCGGGACGAGGACCAGCGCTCTGCGACCCAGATTCATGGCCTGGGCGATGGCCCGAAGGTACACCTCGGTCTTGCCGCTGCCCGTCACCCCGTGAAGCAGAAACGGCGTGAAGGATTTCGAAGCCAGGGCGGAAACGAGGGACTCCACGGCCGCCTGCTGATCGCCGGTCAAATCGACGCAGGTATCAGGGGGCAAGGGGGCGGAAAGAAACGGATCGCGGATTTTTTCCCGCTCCTGCTCGCCGATGAACCCCAGCTCGCACAGCCTTGCCAAAGGCGCATACGGGGAGGGAAAGCGTTCCCGGAGTGCCGAGAGGGCAACCTCCCCCTGTTCGCGGATACAGGCCAGGATTTCTTTCTGGCGGCCCCCCGAGGGAACCCCTTGTTTTTCGAGCGGATGATAGAACGATTCGTTCAGGATGGTGATGTCCGAATCCCTGCCGGAGAGTCCCGACGGCAGGGCGGTCCGGATGGCCTCGCCGGGAGGGTAGAGGTAATAGGCGGCGGCGCGCAGATAAAAAGCCGAAAGTTCGGGCGTGAAGAGCGGATCACGGTCGAGAACCTCGGCAATGTCCTTCAAACCGTCCGGGTCGCCCTCGTCCAGGGCCAGAAGATAGCCGACAGCCGTCCGCCGACCCAGGGGGACACGGACCCGAACCCCCACCTGCACCGAAGATCTCAGGGCCTCCGGCACCCGGTAGGAGAGGGATTTTTCAAGGGGAGCGGCGACGGCTACGGTCGCAATCAACGAAGCTGACACCCTGCTCCTTTCACACGCTTAATAGGTATTGGGTCGGCTACAGGAACAACGCCACCCGGGCCGCCTTGACGACAACGCCGGAGAGCCCCCGCAGGTCAATCATGACGATGAGACCGCCGGGGCCGGGAAAAAACGACACGATTGAAAAGATTCAGAGGAATCAGGATTCTTGCTCGCCGGCAAGAAAACGGCCCACTTTTTGGCCGAATTCCAGACAGGCCTGGACATCGTCATCGGTGGGCTTGAAGCGGAAGTGAATCCCGGGAACAGGAAGGGTGTACTTCAATCCCGCCAGGCGTTCCTCGGCCAGCTTGACCGCCTCGCCGCTCCAGCCGTAAGAGCCGAAGACGCCGCCAACTCTCCCCTTGGGGGTCACCGTCGACAACAGAGCCAGAGCTTTCCAGACTGGCGGAGGAGCATCGCGGTTGATGGTCGGGGTTCCGACCAGCAAGGCGTCGCATCGCTCCAGTTCGTCGCGGATGCCGGCCTCGTCCATGTCGACAAGCGCCATGTCCACCACGTCGATGCCATATTCTTCGAGCCCCTTGCGTACGGCACCGGCCATGGTCCGGGTATTGCCGTGGGGAGAGAGGGTCAGGATCAGCGCGCGGGGATGATCACTGAGAGGTGGCGCCGCCGCCATCTCTCCGTATCCGAGGATTGCCTTTTTCGGGTCACGGCGCAGAACCGGCCCGTGGGAGGGACAAACCACCTTTACCGGCAGGGATGCCACCTTGGCCACCGCCTCGCGGATCTTTTCCTTGAAGGGGCGCATGATTGTGTCGAAATAGAACCGGTATTCGCCGGAAAAATCCTCCATCTCGTCATCGAAAAGCCCCTCCCCACAGTAATGGGCGCCAAAAGCGTCACAGGAGAAGAGGATCTCGTCTTCCGGCAGATAGGTGAACATGGTGTCCGGCCAATGCAGATTGGGGGCTAGGATGAAACGCAGGGTCTTACCGCCCAGGTCGATCTCATCGCCTTCCGAAACCACGTGGGTATTGAGAGGCGTGTCAATGAGCTGTTTGAGAAAATTCTCCGCCGCCCGGGTGCAGTAGATTTGGATGTTGGGGTTACGCTGAATCAGTTCTTCCAGGGCACCGGAGTGATCCGGCTCCGTGTGGTTGACCACCACGAGGTCGATTTTGTCCAGGGGGCCCAACTGGTCGATCGTCTGGAAATACTCGTCTGAAAACGCCTCTTTGACCGTGTCGATCAGGGCGACTTTTTCCGTGCCCCGGACCAGGTAGGCATTGTAGGTTGTGCCCTTGCGGGTCAAAAAGAGTTCATCGAAGATTTTAAGACCGGGATTTTTTACACCGGTCCAGAAAACACCGGGGCAGATTTCTCTGTCAATGCTCATCTGAAAGTCTCCCTTACTGCGTTTTACCCGTAAAGTTTTCCTTATAGATATCGACTATATCGCAGGACCATCATCCGGGGCAAGGCGCCCCCTGGCCAATTCATGACATTTTCATTATACTACAGAGATTGTGCCGACAGGCCGTCCCTTGTCGTGCCCCCCCCTGGAGGAACGGTGACACGAAATATTTCTGAGAAAACCGCTCTGATACCCGTATCGCGGAGAAAGTTCCTCCGTCTGACCGGCCTGGGGCTGGGCGGGCTGGCGCTGGGGAACGCCTTTCTCCGCGAGCCGACGGCGGTCAGTGTGGAAGAGACCGCCTTTGTCAGCAGCAAGATCCCGGCAGGCAAAACGCTCCGGGTCGTTCAGCTCTCAGACCTGCATATCCGAAAATTCCAGTCGTATTTTCTTCGGGTGGCTCACACGGCCAACAGTCTCAAGCCGGATATCATCCTGCTGACGGGGGATTATATCGAAGAAAGCCGCAATCTGCCGGGAGCCCTGAAGTTTCTCAAGCTGTTGAAAGCCCCGCTGGGCCTATTCGCCGTTCAGGGCAATTGGGAATACTGGGCGCGTATCGAAGGCGAAGGACTACGCCGCCATTTTGCCTCGACCGGGGTCAAGCTGCTGATCAATCAGCGCCAGGATATCGAGGCCGGTGACATCCCCATATCCGTTCTTGGCCTCGATTACCCCTCCACGGAAAATGCCTTGAGCTCCCTGCAGAATCAGGCCGACCCGTCACGGATCAACCTGCTTCTTTCGCATGTGCCGGCATTCAACCACGAAGGGCTGGAGGCCCCCGTCGATCTGGTCTGCTGCGGCCACACCCACGGCGGTCAGGTTCGGCTCCCCGCCCTGCCCCCTTTATACCTGCCACGCTATTCGGATCGTTTCGTCAGCGGCCTCTTTCAGGTAGGGCCCCACCAGACCCCCCTCTATGTCTCCCGTGGCATCGGAACCAGCATTCTGCCGGTACGTTTTTTCTGCCGACCGGAAATTACCCTCTTTACCCTATCGGGGCCTCCGGTTTCCTAGCACCCGATCACCCCTTGCAGTTTCTTGATTTCTTCCATCAGCTGGGCAAAGCCGTCTCCTGTAAGACTCTGAGCCCCGTCGCAGAGGGCCTTTTCCGGCGCGGGATGAACCTCGATCATCAGCCCGTGCGCCCCGGCGACCAGGGCGGCCTTGGCCATGACAGGCACCAGGGAGCGTTTGCCCGTGGCGTGGCTTGGATCGACGATGATCGGCAGGTGGCTCATCTCCCTGACGAGGGGGACGACGGAAAGATCCAGGGTATTGCGGGTAGCGCGCTCAAAGGTGCGGATGCCCCGCTCGCAGAGAATGACCTGATTATTGCCCTCGGCCACGATGTATTCCGCAGCGGCAAGAAACTCCTCGATGGTGGCGCTCATCCCCCGCTTGAGAAGAACGGGGTGATTGAGTTTTCCGACCTCTTTGAGAAGGTCGAAATTCTGCATATTCCGGGCGCCGATCTGCAGGATATCCGCATAACGGCACACGGCATCGAGTTGTTCGATGCGCATGACCTCGGTGATGACTGGAATGCCCTCAGCATCGCCGGCCTGACGCAGATACTTGAGTCCTTCGACACCCAAGCCCTGGAACGAATGGGGACCGGTACGCGGCTTGAAGGCACCGCCTCTCAGGATGTGGGCCCCGGCAGCCTTGACGATTTTCGCCGCGGCAAGCATCTGCGCTTCGGACTCGATGGAGCAGGGTCCGGCAATAATGACCGGCGGGTGCCCGTCACCGACCGGAACGCCGCCGGCGTTAACAACTGTCGGAAGGGGATGAAAATCGCGTGAAACCATCTTATACGGCTTGCTGACATGAATAATTTCGCGAACGCCCGGCAAATCGCGAATGGTGGTATCATCCACATACCCCTGATTGCCCAGCACGCCGATGGCCGTGCGCAGGCTGCCGGGAATGGGTTCGGCCCGCAGGCCCATCGTTTCAATGGCCTTCTGAACGGCGCCGATCTGTTCCTCTGAAGCATTATGGTCCATGACGATAAGCATAACGGGTTCTCCTTGCAAGCACTGATTTCGTCCTCTATGCAGACCGGAATCGCCCTTGAGGCCTCCAGTGCTGCAACCGTACTAGAGTAGCCATCCGTTCCCCGGAATTCAACACCTTTTCTCGACTTTCGCCCTGCGCGAGAGTTGCAAAAAAAACTTCATAAGGTATCCTAAGCAAGTTATCGTCCCCCGTACCCGGGGGCCCAGACATCGACAAGGAGACTCACCGCCATGACAAAAAAATCTCGTATCAAAGCTACGTTGGCCGCCGGACTGCTCGGGCTGCTGGTCCTGCCGTCCCTGGCGAGCGCCGACGAAGCCACCGCAAGAAAACTGATCAACTCCCTGGGCTGCAAAGGATGCCACACAATCGAGGGGAGCGGAGGAAGCATCGGCCCAAATCTGGATAAAGTGGGCAGCCAGATGGCCCCCGAGGCCATCAAACAACAGCTTCTCAACCCCAAGGCCAACAATCCCAACTCTATTATGCCCAGCCAGGCTCATCTCTCCGCCGACGATATCAACGCGCTGGTCGAATTTCTGTCCAACCTCAAGTAATACCGCCAAGCTCCCGGGGGATCTCGCATCCCCCGGGGCCTCCGTCATTGAAAAAAGATCGGGCATGTGCTAATTTTCTGTGTCAAAACAAGGCATTCAGAAAGGCAAATTCGCACATGACCCAACGCATCATTGAGATCACCTCCCCGAGTTTCATCCGAGAGGACCAGCTGAAAGAGGCTGCGACCCTCGATGGGTT
>QKGY01000281.1 GCA_003250235.1 Desulfuromonadaceae bacterium | reverse complement strand
TTCGACGCCGCCTATGAAGCGTTCATCACCAACCCCGACATCCCCCATTCCATCTATGAAGTCGAAGGCGCCCGGAAATGCGCCATCGAGTTCCGCTCCTTCTCCAAAACCGCCGGGTTCACCGGGGTGCGCTGCGGGCTGGTGGTCGTGCCGGAAGAAGTGATGGGCACCACCGCCGGCGGTGAAAAATATCCTTTCAACAAACTCTGGCTGCGCCGCACCACCACCAAATTCAACGGCGCCTCCTATCCGGTGCAGAAAGCCGCCGCCGCCGTTTACAGCGACGAAGGGTGGCAGCAGACCAAGGAAATCATTGACTATTACATGGATAACGCCCGCATCATCCGCGAAGGGCTCAAAGCCGCCGGCGTCACCTGCTACGGCGGGGTCGACGCTCCCTACATCTGGCTCAAAACGCCCGGCGGGCTCACCAGTTGGGATTTCTTCGACAAACTCCTGGGCGAATGCAACGTGGTCGGCACCCCCGGCTCGGGCTTCGGCCCCAGCGGCGAAGGATTCTTCCGCCTCTCAGCTTTCGGTCATAAAGAAAACGTGATCGAGGCGGTGGAACGGATCAAGAAAAAATGGGGCAAGTAAAGTTCCTTCGGGACCAAAAAAGGCGGCCAACTGGCCGCCTTTTTTTGTTCTATTGCGTAACGTTGGTGGGAGCTATATGCTTCAATCCATACGATCTCTCGCTCTTTTCATGCCGTCAAAGATCGGTGTAGCAACATCGACCGGAAAATCTTCAGGTAACTCGGCAGCGACTTGCTCGATGACAGGATCCATCTCTCCCAATATCCTATCGATGATCTGATTCATTTCATCTTCCGGGAAGTTACATTGCTTGGCGGTTGCTACCCAGTGTCTGCGGAACATTCTCTCCCACTGACATTGACGGTTCCTGCCGCTTAAAGACATCGCTATGGTCATCCGTTTTTGCTCAAACTGCTTCTTGGCAATCAGGGGATAGGCTGACATTACATCATAAGCAGGTGTCAGTTGGAATCCTCCGCCGGGTCTCAGGAATAGACTGAAGTTTTTGGCATGACCGTCGATCGCGCCCAATACCCAAAAGAGATAGACGAGAGTCATGAAATTGCGGCGGTCATCAAGGCTGGATAATGACCCCAGCAGTAATTCCATAATCCGGGCAATTCCGGGTCCTCCATCAGATTCATATTTCAGTGCCGGTGGGACGTTCAGGGCTTGGCACATATCCTCCTGGGGGAGGCGAATCAACCAAGATTTGTCCGTTGACCAGCGACGATCAAATCGTTCGGCAACGAGGACTTTTATCCCATCAAAAGTCATCATCTCAGTGTTGGCCACGGGGATTTGGTAAGCTTTCAGGATCGCATGGCAAAGCCATTCATTTTCTACGCTGTCGCTTAAATCCATCCCGCTATGCTCAATACGTCCGATCGGGAGTTTGAAGATGTGACTTGTCGGGGTCGTTCCCAATGGGAGATGCCATCTCCCTTTCAGTTTGAGTAAGGCGGTTTTCTCCTGCGCTCCCGCTACCGAGATGCGAAACTCTTTATCCTCTCGCATGCCCAAAGGCATGGTCTCGTAACTTTTGAGCGTTTCAGCAATTTCCGCGTCGCTTAATGGCTCGGATTCGATCTTTTGCACATCGATTTGAGTCTCTTCAGGGAAAAGTTGTATAGCACCGACGCAGTCTC
>QKGY01000452.1 GCA_003250235.1 Desulfuromonadaceae bacterium | reverse complement strand
GCCAGACCGGAGCCAACGAAGGCATATCCCAGGCGGGCTCCATAGACCAAAGAATCGTCCAAATGACGATCTCCATCGGGGAAATAGCCACCGGTATAAAGCGTCAGGGAAACCTCGGATTTACGTTCGGCACCCACGACCGCCATGGGCAAAAACATCAGAGCCAAAAGTCCTATCCAGAATGAACGCAAATGCATCGAAACATTCCCGCTGGCATGGTGGATCAAAATCCACACGTTTTTCGGGTTAAAAACCGATATGTCAACAAAACGGATACAAAAAACGTTCCACATTCTCCCGGAGTTTACGCGGATTAAAAAGGCTGGAAAAGAAAGCCCGGAACGGGTTCCGGGCACCATGAAAATAAATAACAGGAACGGACCGGTTTCCGGGTCCGGCAGATGCCGGACCCGGGTTGGAGGTTGTCGGTTATTTCGCCAGGGAAATCGTGGCGGTCTTGTAGTCGACGCGGGTAGTGCCGTTGTAGACATAGACGCGGGTCAGGTACTCGTAGTGATCTCCCTTGTCGTAGGTCGATACGGCACGGAACGCCTTGGTCTTGCTGACATCCGTACTGGCGTCGTTGATCCACTCGTACGTCCCGTCACCCCAGTACACCAGCAGGCGGGTGTGAACCGGCATATTACCGAAGGTCACGTCAGCGCTGTTGGTTCCCGCCACCTGGGTGTAGCTGATGGTGGTATCGGGAGCAGGAGCGACAACCTTGACATACTTGGAATCAGATGCCAGTTTGCCCTCTTCATCCTTGACATACAGCGTCACGAGATAGCTGCCGGTCTGGGTGAAGGTGTAGCTGGCGGTGGAACCAAGCAGGGTTGTGTGGTTGCCGTCGTTGATCAGCCAGGAGTAATCGAACGTCCCCTGGGTGTTGGCGCTGGCGTCGGCCACGAAGTTGAAGGCGGTGTTGACCGTTACGTCAGTGGTCGGGGCGGAGAAGACCGCAACAGGATCGATCCCGATACCGAATGCGGCGGCGTTATTGAGGGTCTTGAGATAAGACACCCAGGCTGCGCGATCCGCCAGAACCGTGCCGGTAGCCGTGGTATAGGTACCGTTTTCGGGGTACAGCGCTTCGCTGCGGCTCAGATCCGCAACCTTCTTGAAGCTACCGGCAGGATTCGCCGTGAAGGTTTTGGTTGCCGGATCCCAGTCGCCGAGCTCCTCAAAGGGCACTTCGAGGCTGATGCCGTCCTTGGTTCCAAGTTCGGCGCCGGTGCTGATGTCTGCAGCATTACCGACAATGATCAGTTCCTCAGCCTGAGAGGCCATGAACTGGCCACCCGCATTGGCTTTAATGGCGGTACCGGTCATGTTGAAGCCGCCGTCGAAGAACTCTTTACCGTCCGCGTGACAGTCGCTGCAGTTCTTGCCGAGCACGAACTTGTCGGTGGCGCGAATGTTGTGCGTGATCATGAAGGGCGCACCAACCAGCAGCATCTCGGTTTCATCCCAGGACTTGCCGTCCACCGCCGGAGCGATGCTGCTGCGGAAGGTTTTGTACGCTTCGATTTCTTCAGGCGTCGAGAAGATGACGTTGCCGCCGTAGACGCCGACATACTGCCACTGGCCGGTGAAGGACCCGTCCTGAGCATAGGCGGACATGAAGCTGCTGCCGCCGAATCCGACGGGAATCGGAGCGAAACCGCTGGGGCCGTAGTTCATGCCGGCCTTCAGGTCGCGCTGGATCCAGGGGTCGTAATAGGACTTCTGAATAATGCCGTCGAAGGTCGGGTCCGTTGCCGGATCGTACTCCAGGGCATGGCGTCCGGTCTGTCCGTCGCCATTGGCGTCGATCGCCGGGTCGACGTTGTTCCAGATGTCGGCGGTGATCATGTTGAGCTGCATGATCTTGCGACGCCAGTTGGGATCGCTGCTCTGATCCGACATGCCTTTTTTCTGCCAGGCATACAGGGGCTTCCATTCGGTTGCGTTGCTGCCCGCAGGCATCCCCATACCGAAGGGATCATCAAACATACCCATCATCCCCTGGGTTTCGTCGAAACCGACCATGGTCGGATACCGGTTGCCCGAGGTGGAATCGAGCAGACGTACGGCCATCTGCTCCTTGTACACGTGACAGACGGTGCAGTCGATGACATCCAGGTGGTTGCCGGGCAGCGTGCCGGCAGGACCCATCGCCTGTACGATGTTGGCCGTCAGGCCGGCTGCCTGGTGAGCCGCCGTCGGATCGGGAGCACCGAAGGTGTTGATCGCCACGCCATCGGAGTTCTTGCCGGTGATGTGACAGTCGGCGCACTTCTTCATGGTGTTGTTGGAGTCGAAGGTCACGCCGTTAACCGTGGTACCGTCTTCGACACCGCTGGCCGCATCGTATCCGCGACCGGGGTCGCACTGGCTCTTGCCGTCAAAGACGATGTTGCCATTCGCATCATACTGGTCCACCTTGGCGGTGTTGGTGTCCATGTGACAGCCGGCACAGCCCATATTCAGGTGAACTTCCTGGTCGCGGCTTCCGAACAGGTCTCCGCGCTTGAACCATTCGGCACGGGGGAAAGGAACAATGCTCTTTTTCAGAGCCATCTGGTCCATGTAGCCGGTAGGGTTGCCGTCACCATCATACAGAGGGGACTCGTAATACAGAGGTCCGGTTCCGGCAGGGTTGCCGCCGCCAATCTGCTTGCCCATGAGGATCAGCATGGCGTTGGGATCAGTCCAGTCGAAGGTCGACGGATCATACGGATCGAGAAGTTCGGCACTGGGCATCCCATTCGGTCCGTATGGGAACTTGCTGCCGGGGGCATTGTAGATCGTCATGCCCATGGCGGCCGGGAACTTGATGGACGGGATAAACGACCAGTCGCCGCCGATAGTGTTCATGCCGGTCATCACATCGCCCACCGAGATGATCCCGGAGGTCATGTAGGCCAGCCCCTGAGGATACGGAGAGCCCAGAGGCGTCTCGGTCCAGTTCCAGGTATTGCCGAACGGCGCGTTGAAGTCATAGGCCGGCATGGACAACCCGGTGAAGGACTGGGCAAAGCTGCCGGTGTAAACCATCGGGGCCGAAGAGAGGAAGTCCCTCATCATGTCCGGCAGGTCTTTCAGCGCACTGGGGGCATGACACTGACGGCAGTTGGCTTCGTCAGGATTGCCCTGGATGTTGCCCAGAGCATAAGTGCTCAGGCTGACCACGCCGGTCGCCGGGTCCATGGTGACCATGGCGGGCATACCCGTTACGGTCATGCCGTTGCCGGCATCCACGGTGTAGCCCTGATAGGTGGGGCTCATGGAGTTGGTGTCCATCAGGCCCGAACCGGCCATGGGAGCCGCATTGTGGGCACCGCTGTAGGTCATGACCGAGTTCATGATGTTGCTGTAGCCCTTGAAGTGGCAGTACAGGCAGTCCATCTCTTTGATGTTGGGCATCATGAGTTGACCATCGACCACCGGCATCGACGAGCCGTCAGGCATGGTCATGGTCATTGCCTGACCCCAGCCTTGAGGAGCGGTCATCGGGGTCATCCCCTGATAGACAGGATAGATCCAGGGGGCCTGTCCCACCATATGCTGGGGCATGCCGGTTGACGGATCGAATTTTTCGAAGACGTAGTTGTTATAGGAGTTGTATGGCGTCGTCGGAGAAAAATTCGCGGCGCCGGGGTCCATGCCGCCGGCGGGATTTTTCATCGACAGACGGACACCGTTACGGTCCTTTTCACCGAAGCCGCCGCCGACATGGCAGCTGCCGCAGTAAACCGCCATATCCCAGGCTGTCAGGTCGGTTTGGCCCAAAAATTCCGATTCACTGTAATACTTGTCTTGTACGGCGGGTGTTGCAGGGTCTTGGTCCATGAAGTTCGCCACCTGGCGAAGAGAGGGACTTCACCACTTGCCGTACATCGCCGTGGACTGGACCCAGGGCTTGACGACGTTCGGATCGTCAAGTTTGAATTGTCCATCGGCGGTGTCTTTCCATTCGAACATACCCAGGGCCGAATGGAAGGCGTGATCGGAAATCTTCGAATAATCGTGGCACTCCCCGCAGGTCTGCTTGGGGCTGTACGGGAAGCCGCGCAGGGTATTCGGATCAACCTGTACGGGCATTTTCGTCATGCCGTACTGCATGGCGACTTCCTCGAACGTATAGAGCGTTACCGGCGGATGCGCCGCGAACGCCAGACTGGCACTCAGGGCCAGGCCGGCTGTCGCCAGCGCCCCGCCGAGGACCAGTCGCTTCAAACTCCTCCTCTTCATTGTCAACATCCTTTCTTCTTCATTTGGTTAGTTCCACACAATGCCAATCCACAACATAAAAAATCTTTTGCTTCCTTGACCGTCCTTTCTCCGCCCTGCAGAGAACGCCGACTTTGGGGATCGACGAAACCTGGGCAAGCGGATTGCATGAAACTTGTGAGAAAAGAGCTGCCTCACTACATAGCAACCGGGATACCAAGGCACTCCCGAAACCGTCGAGACAGGCAGAGACCTTTTTGAGACAGCCTCAAAGCAACATCGTATATTTCCGATATTTAAGGGTTTTTTGTTTTATTACCTGTGCAGTCATGGATTTATTTTTTTTATTAAAATCCATCCAACTAAGGTGTTTACCCTATGGGACATGGAGGCCATTCCCCAAAACTTTGGGGGTGTTTTAAACGAGGACATTAGGGGTGAGATGAGGGACAATCGAACGACATATGGGGATTTAACCACGCATGGGCAAATCCCCATGAAACGAATTTCAAAAATCGGCCTCTGGATTGCATACAAAACAATGTCACGGATAACAGACACCTTACAGAACGTTCTCGAACCGATGAAATAATGCAGAAGGGTCACTATCTCATGCTGATGAAGTCAGAAGCCGACCTCGGGACGATGATCGTTGAGAACCTGTCCCTCGCCACCTACGTCTGTCAGGAGAACAAGCTGATTTATCTCAATCGGCGCTTCTGCGATATTTTCGGGTTTGACGACAGGGAGAGCCTTCTCTACCGCGACCTGTTCACCGACATCTACCCGGACTCCGGTTCCCTTGATCTTTTCCGGGGAATGCACGAGAAAATGCTGGCCGAGGGCACGCCTCATGTCGCCTGGGCGCAGCCTTCCGGGCGCAGGGACGGCTGTCTGTTCTGGATGGAGATCGAAGCGAAGCAGGTGATGGTCAATGGCCGTCCGGCCATTATCGGGACCTTTAAAGACCAGACGGATTGTCAGATCATGGCCGAAGCCATGGCGGTATCCCAGCAGACCCTGCGTCTTCTGCTCGATGCCATGGAAGATCGTGTTTACGTCGTCACCGACGACTGTCAGATCATCTATGCGAACCGCAAAATGCTGGAAACCTGCAACGGCAACGTGCAGACCGACCCCTGCCACAAGGTATGCCGTGACTTCGCTACCCCCTGCGAGGATTGCCGCAGGCAGGAAGTGTTCAACTCCGGCAAACCTCTTTACAAGGAATTTTTCAATGAAACAAACCAGGCCTGGTACTCGGTCATCGAGCTGGGCATTCGCATGCCGGGGGTAAGTCGCCCGGCTAAGCTGGCGGTGGCCCGCGATATCACCAGTAGAAAGGAGGCGGAGCAGCGAATACGCGCACTGTCGCACCGTCTGCTCAATGCCCAGGAGGATGAACGCAAGGTTATTTCCAGAGAATTGCACGATGATCTGGGCCAGCGGCTCAATGCTGCCAAGATCGGAATCGAAACCCTCGCCGAAGATTTGAGTCAGCAATCGGGCGAAGTCAAAAAGCGCCTTGACGATATCAGCAAAATCCTGCAATCCTCCATCAACTCCGTCAGACAGCTCTCCGGGGCGTTGCGCCCCTCTTTCATGGAACGACTCGGATTGGTCGAAGCCATCCGCGACCATATACGCAAGCTGGTGGGCGTCCATTCTCTGAGCATCGATTTCAAGGCCGGCGGGATCAAGGAGATCAAACTGGACAACGAGACGGAGATCAATCTCTACCGCATCGTTCAGGAAGCCCTGCATAACGTGGTCAAACATTCCCGGGCCAGCCAGGTCAACATCCGCCTGGTCGCCTCGCATCCGGATATCCTGTTGCGCATTGAAGACAACGGCTGCGGCTTTAGCCTCGAGGAACAGATGACCCCCATCTCGCAGGGCCAGAAGCTTGGGCTGGTCGGGATGGCGGAGCGGGTCGACCTTCTGCACGGCAAGTTCAATATCGTTTCCAGCTCGGGGAACGGAACCCGCATCATGGTGGAAATACCTTTTTGGCGAAACGGATTATCCTAACCCTTTTCAGGAATGACTCATGATCACCAAAAAACGTGTCCTGATTGTCGATGACCATCCTTTGTTCCGTGAAGGGCTCAAAAGCCTGATCGCCCGAAGTACGCACTATTCCGTAGTCGGCGAAGCAGGGAACGCTTCCGATGCCCTGGCTCTGGCCCAGAACCTGAAGCCGGACCTCATGACCATGGACGTCTCTCTTCCCGACATGAGCGGCATAGAAGCCACCCAGAACCTTACTCGTGCGGTTCCGGGCGTACGCATTCTCATGCTCAGCATGCACCCGCGCTTCGAATATGTCGCCGAGGCGTTCAAGGCCGG
>QKGY01000035.1 GCA_003250235.1 Desulfuromonadaceae bacterium | reverse complement strand
TTCAACGACAAGGGGATCAAAGCCGTCACCACGAACCACATTGCCGCGGCGATGGGGATCAGTCCGGGCAATCTCTACTATCACTTCCGCAACAAGGAAGAGATCATCCGGGCGATCTTCGATCAGATGGATGCCGAAGGCTTCGCGGACTACGACCGGATCATCGCCCAAAAGCCCGCAGGTTCGCTGGAGGCGATGGAAGAGACCTTTCTGATGATCCAGCGCTTCAACTGGCGCTATCGCTTCTTCAAGCGCGAGCTGACGGCCCTGCTGCTCGGCGACCCTCTGCTGCAGGAAAAGCATATCCGCGTGCACCAGGCCATGCTGCAGCTCGTTCGCCACTCTCTGCAGAACAGCATGGCCCAGGGACTGCTTCAGCCGATGTCGGACAAGGACCTGGGATTGTTTGTGGAGGAGGTCTGGCTGGTCACCCTGTTTTGGCTCAATTATCTCGAGGTCGGGGGGGAAGCCATCACGGATGACACTCTGAGGCGGGGCAACGACCTGGTCCGCCAGGCGGTGAAATGGCGCCTGACGGAAAAAGGACGTCGGCTGCTGAGCCGCTACGAAGAGTCGGCCTCCTGAACCGGAGGCGTGACGGTGCGTGTAAAAGCAAAACGGGTGCAGGGAATTTTCCCTGCACCCGTTTTTTGTTGGCGTGCCGTGCCGCGAATCAGGCGGCAGAGCCGAGGATCGCCTTGAGGTCCTCTTCGGCGGTGCCGATGGGACCGATGTTGAAGTTCTGGACCAGGAAGTTGAGCACGTTGGGGGTGACGAACGCCGGCAGAGACGGCCCGATCTTGATGTCCTTGATGCCCAGGTACAGCAGGGTCAGCAGGATGGCGACGGCCTTCTGCTCGTACCAGGAGAGGATCAGCGACAGGGGCAGATCGTTGACGCCGCACTTGAAGGCGTCGGCCAGAGCCAGGGCGATCTGCACGGCGCTGTAGGCGTCGTTGCACTGGCCGACATCGAGCAGGCGGGGAATGCCGCCGATATCGCCGAACGCCATCTTGTTGAAACGGTACTTGCCGCAGGCCAGGGTCAGGATGACGGTGTCCTTGGGAGCCTTCTCGGCGAACTCGGTGTAGTAGTTGCGTCCCGATTTGGCGCCGTCGCAGCCGCCGACCAGGAAGAAGTGGCGGATCTGGCCGGCCTTGACCGCGTCGATGACCTTGTCGGCGACGCCGAGCACGGCGTTGTGGCCGAAACCGGTGAGGATCTCCTGTCCCGGGTTCTCATCGAAGCCTTGGCACTCCAGAGCCTTGTCGATCACGGCGGAGAAGTCCCAGCCCTCGATGTGCTTGACGTCCGGCCATTGCACTAGGCCCCAGGTGAAGAGACGGTCCTTGTAGCTGTCGGAAGGCCGTTGGATGCAGTTGGTGTTGAAGATGATGGCGCCGGGGAATTCGGGGAATTCCTTGGCCTGATCCTGCCAGGCGCCGCCGAAGTTGCCGGCCAGATGGGCGTATTTTTTCAGGCCGGGATAACCGTGGGCCGGCAGCATCTCGCCGTGGGTGTAGATGTTGATCCCCTTGCCCTC
Organism: Desulfuromonadaceae bacterium; assembly: GCA_003250235.1. GTDB lineage: Bacteria > Desulfobacterota > Desulfuromonadia > Desulfuromonadales > SZUA-540 > SZUA-540. Next base: position 153 of record QKGY01000035.1, on the reverse strand, counting down.
GGTCTGTTTGAGCAGCTCTTCGAGCATCTTGAGGTCATGGCCGCTGACCAGGATCGCCTTGCCCTTTTTGGTGCCGAGCTGCACGGGGGTCGGAACCGGGTGGCCGTAGGTATCGGTGTGGGCCTTGTTGAGCAGCTCCATGGTCACCAGGTT
>QKGY01000322.1 GCA_003250235.1 Desulfuromonadaceae bacterium | reverse complement strand
CCGGTCGTTCAGACGTTTGAGCAGGTCGAAGACACTCATCTCCACCCTCGGATCGATATTGGCCGTGGGCTCGTCCAGAATCAATACTTCGGGTTCGCTTGTCAGGGCCCTGGCGATGAGGACCCGTTGTCTTTGCCCTCCTGAAAGTGCCGACAGAGGACGGTGTTGTAGGTCAAGAATTTCGGTCTCAGCCATAGCCCGTTGCGCCACCTCTTTATCCCGGGCATTGTATCCCAGGATGCGCCCGGTTCTGCCGAGCCGTCCCTGGAGCACGGTGTCACGTACGCTGATGGGAAAGTGCCGGTCAAAGGTGGCGAATTGGGGGACATAGCCCAGTTTGTGACGTGCTTGTGCCGGTGTGGTGCCGAAAACCCGGACGCTTCCGGAGACTGGAGCGAGCAAGCCGAGAATCAGCCGCAGCAGAGTGCTCTTGCCGCTGCCGTTCGGTCCGACGATTCCCAGGAATTCCCCGTCTTCGATGGATAGGGAAACATCCTGCAGGACGGGGGTATCTTCGTAGCGGAAATTTACTTGGTCGAGCTGGATGATCGCAGGGCTCATTGACTCTCCAGGGAGGCGGCGAACACCTGGGTCACACGGCGCATGTTGGCCAGGTAATCTTCGGCCAGAGGGTCGACAGCAACAACCTGACCGTCGATGGCTTTCGCCACGTTTTCCGCCAGCTTACGGCTGAACTGCTGCTGGACGAAAATGACGTGAATATGCTGTGCCCGGGCCTGATCGATAATGCGGGCAAGACTTTTGGCCCCGGGTTCCTTCCCCTCAGCCTCAATGGGGATCTGATGCAGACCGTAGGTGTCGGCATAATACCCCCAGGAAGGATGAAATACCAGGAACTCTCTATTTTTCAAGGGGGCCAACGTGTTTCGGATGTTCTGGTCAAGAGTGTCCAGATCGCGGGCGAAAGCGTCGTAATTGGCCTGGTAGAGCGTGGCCGATGTCGGATCCAGCTCGGACAAAACCTTCAGAATATGTCCGGCCATAATTTTCACCAGGAGTGGGCTGGTCCAGATGTGCGGATCAAGCCCCCTTTCTTCAAGCGCTTCCTGGTGATCTGCGTGGCCGTCATGGTCATGACTTTCCATCTTCCGCAGAGTGATCCCGTCGCGTAAATCAACGATCCGAAGATTGGGGTAGTTAGCCGTAATGCGATCCATCCAGACGGTTTCGAAAGCCACGCCGATGCGGAAATATACATCCGCATGGTCCAGGGCCGCCATTTGCTTCGGGGTTGGTTCGTAGGTAGCGGGACTGTTGCCCGGGCCGACCATGACCGTCACGGCTACCCGGTCCCCGCCGATACGTTCCACCATGTATTTCTGCGGGAGAATGCTTACGAATACCGAAAGGGGTTTGGCGGAAGCGGTTTCCGCCGCCAGAATCAAAAAGATAAGCGCAGGCAGGAGGCAGTATTTCATGGTCGGGAAGAATCCTTTAAAGCATCCTGGAGGCAGCGATGCGAGAACGGTTCATGGTATATAGGATGTGGACCGCTTTTTCAATGGAGAAATCCCCAGTATAACAAATAGCGTGATTTCTTTTATAACATAGAACTGTACAGAAACACACAAGGCGAGGGGGTGCAAGATTTCATCGCATTTGCGACGGAGGTACGTTGTGTGTCGTTTTAGGCGGTGAAAACATGGCTGAGGCGCCGGAAAGGCCCTTACTTAAAAGAGTTGTTGACACCTGAACAGTCATCAGGGTATGAATGTTTTGGCCGAAAGCCTGCCACAAGCTATCTGTCAACCCTTCCCAAGGTGAAAGGAAAAGAAATGAAAAGGCAATGCTTGTCACTCGTAGCCGCCCTCGGCATCCTGTTTATGGCTTCGGGATGTAATGCCCAGGAAAAAACACCGGAACTCAAAGACCTCAAGGACAAGGTCAGTTACAGCATCGGTCTTGATATCGGACGAAACTTCAAAGCCCAGGACGTCGAAGTGGATCCGGAGATTCTCCTTCGCGGCATGAAAGATGCTTTGTCCGAGGCAAAACCTCTGCTGACCGATGACCAGATCAAAGAGACCATGACGGCTTTCCAGCAGCAGCTGATGGAGAAACAACAGAAAAAAATGGCCGAACTTTCTGAAAAGAACAAGAAAGAAGGGGAAGCTTTCCTGACTGAAAACGCCAAGAAAGAAGGCGTCGTCACCCTGCCCAGCGGTCTGCAATATAAGGTTATCAGCAAGGGCGATGGTCCGTCTCCTTCCGCTACCGATACCGTTACCGTCAATTATCGCGGGACTCTGGTTGACGGGACCGAGTTCGACAGCTCCTATAAGCGTGGTGAGCCTGCCACCTTCCCGGTCAACGGCGTCATTCGCGGTTGGACCGAGGCACTTCAGAAGATGAAGAAAGGCGACAAATGGGAGCTGTATATCCCTGCTTCCCTGGCTTACGGCGAGCGTGGCGCCGGTCCGGTTATCGGACCTAACGCCACCCTGATTTTTGAAGTCGAACTTATGGACGTCAAAAAAGCGAAGTAAATTTTTCCACGGCAACATACAGGCCGCCGTGCAGCTATCGCTGTACCGGCGGCCTTTTGTTTGAATATTCCCGTTCTGTACGTCGCCAATTCGCCGGCGATACAGTTAATTGACGAGTGTTAGACCTCTCGCACGCTTTTTGGGGATGCGAGGCTGTTAACAGGTCAGAGCTTCCGGAAAGGAATTCCCGTGACGTCAGCAAAAAATGGTGATGCGATCAAGGTTCATTATGCCGGACGTCTGGCAGACGGAACCCCTTTTGACAGCTCTCTTGGGGGAGAGCCTCTTGAGTTGACCTTGGGCAAGGGGGATGTCATCCCCGGATTTGACCAAGCTCTTATCGGGATGTCCGTCGGAGAGAAAAAGACGGTTATTATCCCGGCTGAACAGGCCTATGGTCCTCACATCAAGGAGCTGGTCATGGAGCTTCCGCGCAAGGATTTGCCGGGGGATCTGGATTTTTCCATTGGGCGCCAGCTGGAAGTTACCCAGGATGAAGGGGAAAGCTTTTTAGTCGAAATCACGGCCGTTTCTGAGACGACCGTGACCTTGGACGCCAATCATCCCCTGGCCGGCAAGGATCTGACATTCGATGTCGAATTGGTTGCCATCTCCTGAGACGTTTCGGAGCTAAGGGCTGTGGAAAAAAGACCGAGGATATCCTCGGTCTTTTTTTTTGAATTTTTATGATAGGCTTGTTGCGGACTGGAGGTTTTTTTCTGGTAAAAAGAGCCGCTCGGTCTTTTTTTTGCAAGTATATGCCGAACAGATTGAGCCGCTTTTCTGGCCGGGAAGGGCTTAGGTCGGCTCGGCCCTTTTTAGAGCTATACTCGTCGATGTTCGACCAGACGATATAGGGAGGATTGTGTTGGAACGGAAGAAAATTTTACTGGCAGAGGTGCCGGAAATTGTCAAGGCTATGGAGAGTTCGTTCTTTCACCGAGCCGGGTTTGATTTTCTTCTGGCGACCGATCATGACACCGCCATGCAAATGGTCGAGGAGCAGGATCCGGTTTTGATTGTCCTCGAAGCCCGTTCCGAAAACCTTGACGGAGTTCGGTTCTGCCGTGAAATCAAGCAGGACCCCTTCCTTCGTGAAACCCATATTGTGCTTATTGCCCCGACAGGCAGCCGGGAGGATGTGGCGACGTGCCGCGAAGGGCTTTGTGATGCCGTGGTTTCCCGACCTCTCGATGGAAAAAAGCTGGTGGAGGTGGCCTGTGACGTCCTGGATATCGTCGATCCTGCGGCGCCGCGAAAAAGGGTCGATCTCCCCATGCTTTGCGGTCCCGAATCGGACAGAATGCGGGCTGGCAATGCCCACAACATCAATGCCGGAGGCGTTTTCATCGAGACGGTTTACCTTCTTCCGGTCGATACCATCGTTTTTATGGAAATCACTCTTGCCAAAAACTCCATCCGCTGTATGGGGCGTGTCGCCTGGGTGAATCATCCCGAGTGGCTCAAATCCTCGGTTCTTCCTGTCGGTATGGGGATTCAATTTACCGAAATCAATCCTGAAGATGCCCGTGCCATCGATCAATACAGCGAACCTGAGGGTAAAACCGAGAGACTGTCTCTCGAAAAACGTCCTTGAATTCCTCTCAGGTTACTCCGTTTTCAGGGGATCTTTCCGCGCATTGAGATGACGTTACGCTGATTTATTCCCCTGGCTCCTCAAAAGGAAATCCCCACTCGCGATGCGTGCTCCTTTTTTCTCCAGCCCGCTCCAGAAATAAACCCAGGCGTATGTGGTCGTTCCATCTTCCAGTCGAATCTCCGCTTTGCGGCGAAGGTAAACGCTGATCTCTTCGTGCGCGGGAAAATATTCTTCCAGAATATCGAGAGCCTGAAGGGTCTCTTCAACACATTCCGGTCGAAGCTCGACCAGCAGTCCGCAGACTTCTTCCTTGCCGGGAAGCAGGGCGGGGTAATCCCCGTCCTGTGCCAAGTAGAGTTCGCCGCGGACAGAGGCTTTCCTTTCGCACAAGGTTTTTCCTCGGAGAAAGGCGTCGTAATTGGTTTCTCCCGGGAGAAGTGTCCCGTAAATGAACATGGGAAGATGATTGGGCTGATCGTTCATGCCGGTATCCCGTCAGGGCAGGATCAGAGTTTGGCGCCGCAGAACTTGCAATGCACCGCATCGTTATCGTGCCCCTCGGCGCTGCATTGGGGACAGGACTGGGTGGATATGCTCTCCTGGGTGAGTGTCTGAGTCAATTCGGCGGTAACGATGCCTGTAGGGACGGCAATAATGCCGTAGCCCAGGATCATAATGATAGCCGCCAGTGCTTGTCCGAGGCCGGTCCCCGGCGATATGTCGCCATAGCCGACTGTTGTCAGGGTGACGATAGCCCAATAGATGCTTTTGGGGATGCTGGTAAAGCCGTGCTTTTCCCCTTCAATCACATACATCAGAGACCCGAAGATGATCACCAGGGTGAGAACCGTGAAGAGAAAAACCGTTATTTTGCGCCGGCTCGCTTGCAGGGCTCTGAGGAGCTGATTGGCTTCGGTGAGGTACTGTACCAGCTTGAGAACCCGAAAGACCCTCAAAATGCGCAGAACCCGGATGACCAAAAGGAATTTGCTGGCCGGAAAAAGAACGCTGAGATAGGTGGGGATAATAGAGAGCAGGTCAACGACACCGAAAAAACTGGTGGCATATTTCAGGGGGTGTCCGATGCTGAGAAGCCGCAGGATGTACTCGACGGTAAACAGTAGGGTGAATACCCATTCGACCTTGACCAACAGACTTCCATGGGCCTGACGGATAGATGTGACGCTGTCGAGCATGACGGCCAGAACGCTCAGGAGAATGCAGGCGATCAGAAGTATGTCGAAAAGCTTTCCGGCAGCAGTGTCGGCTTCAAAAATGACCTCGTGGACCTTTCTTCGCCACGGCTGATCAGGGGTGTGTCTGGCCAGTTGCCGGATTTTCTCGTTCTGTTTCATCGGGCATATCCTTCGGTAGTGGCGTTGCACGTAGCGGATGGTGGCAGTCGAAGGTCACTATAGCAGCGATTTTTGAAGTGGTACAAGAGGGCTTGATCGGAGCGGGCGAGAGACTTGTTGTTTCGGAGCTTTCTGTAATCGTAGAAAAGCAAAGAGGCACCCTGCTGGGTGCCTCTTTGCTTTTCTTATATCGCTCTCGGTATCAGGCCTCGGCTTTCCAGTGACCGTGCAGGTTGCAGTATTCGCGGGCGGCAACCTTTTTGGCGGTGACATTGAATGTCGCCTCGGGTTTATCCCCGGGATTCAGGAATTGACGATAGGCTTTACCATCCGCCAGCAGTTCGATCCATTCGATATAATGTTTCTCTTCCATAGGATGAGCCACGCTGCCGACTTTGACAGTAATGGAATCCTTGCCGATTTCGATGACCGGCACATGTTTCTCCTTGGCGGCATCTACGGTATTTTCGCTCATCAACTTCATATTCTGGCCACAACAGACCAGGGCGCCGGCCCCGCCATGAAGAACTTCAACGATATTGCCGCAGACCTCACACTTGTAGACTTCCAGTTTGTTAGGCATAAGACCTCCTCAATTTTTTCCGTTAATAGTTTTCGCCAAGAAGTTCGAAATGGGCTTTGGGGTGGGCGCAGGCAGCGCACTTGTCGGGAGCCTCAGTTCCCTCGTGCAGGTACCCGCAGTTCCGGCAACGCCACACGACGGTCTCGGGGCGTTTGAAGACGCGACCGTTTTCAATGTTTCCCAGAAGGTCCAGATAGCGTTTTTCATGCTGCTTTTCCGCGACGGCGATCGCCATGAAGATATCGGCGATGTCGTTGAATCCTTCCTGGCGGGCAACCTTGGCGAAATCCGGGTACATGGTGGTATGCTCATAGTTCTCGCCGCCGGCGGCCTCTTTGAGATTTTCCGCGGTGGTGCCGATCACACCGGCGGGAAAGGCCGCAGTAATTTCGACCTCGCTTTCTCCTGGTTAGCGGTCTCTTCGAAAATGTCGGCAATCTGAACAAAACCCTCTTTGCGGGCCTGGGCCGAGAAATAGGTATAACGGTTGCGGGCCTGGCTCTCGCCGCAGAAAGCGGTCAGGATGTTTTTTTCCGTTTTGGTTCCTTTCAATGAAGCCATTGGTCGATTCTCCTTATCAGGTGAAAATGGGTTGAACTTATCGCAAACCCAATAACTATAACACATTCGGTCATGTATGCAACGCGTGTAGGGGTGTTTTTTGCTTTCGACAGATCAGGGAGGGAAGTTCCCTTTTCGCAAAAAAGAGATTTCCTGTTCTACCTTTTCCGCGTCGCCCGTGTTCAGTTCGAGCAAACGGCGCAGGTGGGCGAGGGTGTCGAGGTCGGTTTCTACAAATCTGAAACCGATGGTATCTTGGTGGAAATGAATCGCTTCCGCCTTGAAGTGGAGGATGATATCACTGTTGACCAAGTGGATACTTAATTGACAGGTGTCGTTCATCTTCAGGGGGGGGAGGGCCTCGAAGTGGAGCAGAGCCCCCTTCAGGGCAATGTCCTGCAAGGCTCCGGAATACGTTGCCCCTTGATGTTCGATGTGGATGTCGGTACCGAAGGCGATGCGGCCAAAACGACGTTGCTGGGTCATGGCAGGCTCCCGTTCAGGATGTGGTGTCTTTTCGCAAGTATATATAATAATTGCTTTGATACCACCTTCTGCAGGAGTTTGTGAACTTTTTTCAAAAAAAAGGCCGCAGTGAAAACTGCGGCCTCAGGAAAGGACACTGGAGAGAATAAGGAAAACAACCCTTAATTTTTAATCCGCCGATACAAGGCGAGACCCAGAATGCCGGTGCCGAGGAGGAGCAGTGTGCCCGGCTCGGGAACAGGGGCAGCACCATCGCGAACATAAATGCTGCCGAATTCCCCATAATCGAAACCTCCGATGTGGGCGGCAAAATGTCCGGCCCCGTTGTCAGCTACGCCATCGGAAAGGATGAAGAAGTTGGCGTCGGATACCGCCGAGGTATAGTCGATGTCAAAGTACAGGTATGTGCTTCTCGTGCCGGGGTCTGTCAGGCTGATGTCAAACACGCCGAATCCGGCAACGTTGTTGTTGATGAAGTTGACACTCCAGGTATTGGGGTCAATGTTGATAAACATATCGCTGGTGAGGCTCAGATTGGTGTTGAAGAAAAACTTGTCCAGACCAAAATTGTCGCCACCGTTCAGAAGAGAAAAGAGGCCGGGATCCAGGTCGACCTTGAAATGGAACAGCGACGAGTCGCTCGCATCCACTGTGCCGCTGACTGTTGCATAGGTCATCACGGGCATGCCGCTCTCGTTGGGATAGGTCAGGTCGACGCTGAAGCCCAGAGCGGAACCGACTGCCAGGGAAAGAAACAACAGGGTTGTGCTGAAAATGGCTGCGAAGCGGATTGGTGTCATAATGGCCTCCAGATTGTATTAAAGAATTTTTTTAAGCGTCGAACAATTTTAATGCAAACAGAGTGCCCGAGTGTAACATGTTGAATTTATAGATTTTTATTGTCGAAATGTGGCGCTTGGTCGTTGAGTGTAAAGAATGCCGACAAGCGGTCAGAGGGGATTGATGTAACCCGATGACGATAGAATGCGCCAACAGCGCAGTTTGCCAGGGAGTCGACCACATAAAGGTGTAAAAAAAACTGACAGGACGGATTAACCGGTAAGAGAGCTGACGCCTAAAAGCTCAGCGTTTACTTCTGCGGGGCAGAAAGACCGTCCACGTATTCCTTCATGCCCCGGAAGGTGTTGCCCAGAAAATAACGCTCCCGGGCCGCCAGATCTGCAGGAAGCTGATCGATGCGGCGGTAGACCTCGTCGTGGTCCAGAAGCCAGGTGAAGAAGGCTTCTTCCTTCCGGGACGGGTCGGTATCGGCGGTTGCCGCGATCCCTTTTACCCAAAGGGGAAGTTGGCGGCGGGCGATGTGCAGATGGGTGAGGGCATTGTCCACCAGCCCGTAGTGGGCGAAAACCATGCGTTGCGGCGTGAGGGCGATCATCCGCTCCAGAGAGTCGAGCGCCACTTCCAGGATGAAGCGCGGCGGCGTGGCGGGACGCATGTAGATCCCGTTGTTCACCGAACAGCGTACCCCGGCCACTTCGCCGGCAAAGAGCAGGTCGTCACACAGGTAGCAGAGGTGGTGCGGGGCGTGCCCCGGGGTAAGAAACGTCTGGATGCCCTCTGAAGCAAGAGCCTCCAGGGTGCCGATGCGCGATTCGGGGACAGCGATGATTTCCCCGTATGCCTCCGCCATCTTTCCCAGGACCTTCAGGGACCCCTTCCAGAGATTCTCCGGGGCAACCAGGTGCTTGACGGCCTCCGGGTGACAGATGACCCGGGCTTCGGGAAAGGTTTCGAGCAGGGCGCCGGTTCCGCCGGCATGGTCGATATGAATGTGGGTCAGCAGGATATAATCCAGACGGTTCACCTGTTTGTTTTTCAGCGTCTCGACCAGGTGGGGGATCGTCGACAGAGGGCCAGGGTCGACCAGGACGGTGAGGCCGGCCCGGCGCAGCAGCCAGGCGCTGATGAACTGGCGGAATCCCTCAAGGGTCGGTTGGTCGAGATCGATGCAGAACAGCTCTGTCGTTGTCATGGGTATCCCTGCCGGTACGGAGTGGCCTGAGCCTGTTTTTGGGCTATTGGGTCCCCACCATAACAGAGGATTCCGCACCGAGGCAAGGGAGAAGGGGTGGCCCGTTCGCATTGAATGTGATAGGTTCCAATCAGAAGGTTCCTGCACTGTATGCCGGTACGGTTGTCGGTGCAAAGGAGCCGTTACTGACTTTTTGCCAGGAGTATCGTGATGACACCGATTCATAACGTTGTGGTCCTCGGGGCAGGCGCCCTGGGGGGCTTTTACGCTAGCCGATTTTTCCTTGCGCCGGGTTTTTCCGTGGCCTTTGCCGCCTCCGGGGAGCGGGGCGACCTTCTGAGGAAGACGGGAGTCCGCGTCAACGGGGCGACCTATCCCCTGGCCGTGATCGATCCTCAGAACGCCGACGAACCCGCCGACCTGATCGTCGTCGCTCTCAAGCACCATCAGCTGGCCGAGGCGCTTCCCGAGCTGACCCCCTTCGTGGGCCCCGATACCGTTATCCTCTCGGTGATGAACGGCCTCGATAGCGAGGAGATCATCGGTGCGCTTTACGGACAGGAGAAGGTGCTTCCCTGTATCGCCGTTGGTATCGACGGGGTGCGGCAAGGGGCGGAGATCACCGTGGCAAACGCCGGTCGGCTCATCTTTGGGGAGGCGGAAAATGCCGTGCCTGGGCCCCGGGTGCTGCGTGCCCAGGAGGCTCTGAGCCGGGCCGGCCTCGCCTGGGAGACCCCCGTGGACATGATGCGGATGTTGTGGTGGAAATTCATGATCAACGTAGGGGTCAACCAGGCTTCTGCGGTGCTGCGTGCCCCGTACGGCGTATTTCAGAAATCGGCAGATGCCCGCGCCGTCATGGCGGAGCTGATGCTCGAAGTAATCGCCTTGGCGCAAAAGGCCGGTGTCCGCGTAACGACTGACGACCTGACGACCTGGGAGGGCGTCCTGCATTCCCTCTCGCCCGAGGGAAAAACCTCGATGCTCCAGGATGTCGAGGCCGGCCGCAAGACCGAGGTGGAGATCTTTGCCGGCAAGGTGGTCTCGCTGGGAAAACGCTATGGGGTGGCCACCCCCGCCAACCGGATGATGCTGCACCTGATCCGAACCCTGGAGGATATGGAGCAGGGGTTCTGAAGGGGGAAAGAAAAAACCGGAAAACCCGCCAGGTAGCGGATATACTTAGAGAGCACCGGGGAGGCTGTTGCCCTGTCGGCAACAGGCGGTGACGGAGGAGGATGCTATGAGACGGACCGGATTGTTCATGCTGCTGCTGGTAGCATGTATCCCTTTTCTGCTGCAGGCTTGCGGCAATGCCTGGCCGGTTGCCAACGCGGGGGAGGACTCGGTGGCGGCCCTCGGTGACACCGTGACCCTGGATGGCAGCGCCTCGCGCGACCCCAATGGAGACACCCTGACATATACCTGGGCCATGACCAGCCTCCCGACCGGCAGTCTGGCCGAACTGTCGACGACCAGCGGCACGACGACGACCTTCGTTCCGGACCAGGTCGGCGAGTACGTCATCACCCTTACGGTCAGTGACGGGGAGGATTCCTCCACCGACACCGTTACGGTAAGAGCCTACGGCGTCGAGAACCTGCCCACGAGCGGGGATGTCACCGTTCTGGTGATCCACGATGACACGGCAATCTACGGCTGGCAGCCCTTGGAGACGCAGGCCACGGCGGACGCGATCATCCGCCTGTATTACCCGAACTTGGTCTCAGGGTGGGAGGCCGGGACGATCCTGGCCACCGAGATCGTCATCCCGGTTGAAAACGCCATGAGTCCCGATCTCTACACGGTGGACGCCAACGGCGACATCGTCCTGCTCTGAACACGGAGTTCAGCAAAAGCAAAAGCGGGTTTGTCTGTGCAGACAAACCCGCTCTTTATTGAACCGACGACCTACTGATTACGAATCAGTTGCTCTACCAGCTGAGCTAGGGCGGCGTTTCGCCATGAGGTTCATGTATTTAGCGCAAAACTGAGGGGATGTCAATCAGTTTCAGTTGTGCCGACCGTGCCCGGCCCTTTGACGACTTTTGCTTCTTTTGCCCCGGGTGCGACGAAACCATGGACCTGCAACCGGCTTTCGCGTAATATAAAATCCTTTTCCGGCCTCCTTTTGGACGTTCGGCCACACCACCCTTCATCGACAGGCTTTTCATGAGCGAATCGCAGATCACCCGTTTCGACCAGTTTCCCCTGGCCCCGGCCATTGCCCGGGTGATCGACGAGGTGGGTTACGAGACCCCTTCGCCGATCCAGGCCCGCAGCATCCTCCCCCTTCTCGAAGGGCGCGACCTGCTCGGCCAGGCCCAGACCGGAACGGGCAAGACGGCAGCCTTTTCCCTGCCGCTTCTGAGCCGGATGGACCCGGCTCTCAAGAGTCCGCAAGTCCTGGTCCTCACCCCGACACGCGAGCTTGCCCTGCAGGTGGCCGAGGCCATGCAGACCTATGCCCGGCACCTGCCGGGGTTTCAGGTGCTTCCCGTGTACGGCGGGCAGAATATGGGGCAGCAGCTGCGTCAGTTGGCCCGCGGCGTCCAGGCGGTAGTCGGCACCCCCGGACGCATCCAGGATCATCTGAACCGTGGCACCCTGAGGCTCGACCGGCTCTCCGCCGTGGTGGTGGACGAAGCGGACGAGATGCTCAAGATGGGGTTTGTCGATGACGTGGAACAGATTCTCCAGCATGCTCCCTCCGGTTGCCAGATGGCTCTTTTTTCCGCCACCATGCCCGACGATGTGCTGAAGATCGCCCGCCGTCATCTTAAGGACCCGGTGGAAGTTCGCATCCGCACCAAGACCTCCACGGTTGAAACCATTTCGCAGCGCTTCTGGCAGGTCAAGGGGCTGCACAAGCTCGATGCCCTGACCCGCATCCTCGAAGCCGAAGAGATTGAGGCGATGATCGTCTTTGTT
>QKGY01000148.1 GCA_003250235.1 Desulfuromonadaceae bacterium | reverse complement strand
TGTATCGCCCACGGCATCAACATGGCTACAGCCGTTGACGAATGCAAGAAGGCGGTCGCTTGTGGTCACTGGCCGCTGTTCCGCTACGATCCCCGCTTGGCTGACCAGGGCAAAAATCCCTTGCAGCTCGACAGCAAGGATCCGAGCATGACCTTCGAAGAATTTGCCAAGGGTGAAAACCGCTGGAGGGTATTGCAGAAGGCTCAGCCGGAAGTTGCCGCCCAGCTTATGCAGCAGGCAAACAAAGAGACGGCCTCCCGCTACGATCTCTACAAAAAGCTGGCAGAGATGCAAGCGGACTGCGGCAAGAAAAGCTGATCCGTGTCGTTCTGAAAAAAACTCCCGGCGGGTGACCGTCGGGAGTTTTTTTTTGCCTTCAGGCTGCCGGGGTTTAGAAGTATCTTAAAACCCTTGATAGTTCAGGGTATAGATGCTATAAAATCGGCTGATGCGGAAACCCAATCAAGGAGCATTGGCATGTTTGGCCCTCAATCATCGCTCGTCATGTATGACGAGGAATTGAAAAGAATCAATGCGACTATTGAAAAACTCCTCAGGGAGGCCAACGCAAAGGTTATTTTTCTGGTCGATAAAAACGGTCAGTTGATTACCGCTGTTGGCGAGACCGAACATCTGGACACCACGAGTCTTGCGTCTCTGACGGCAGGCAATATAGCGGCGACAGGTGGTTTGGCCAAGTTGATCGGGGAAAAGGAATTTTCCATCCTTTTCCATGAGGGGGAAAAAGACAACCTTCACATCTCGATTGTGGCCGGACGGGTGATTCTCGTAGTCATTTTTGACCAGCGCAGTTCCCTGGGGTTGGTTCGCCTTCGTGTGAAAAAGGCCAGTGATGAACTGGGCGATATCTTCCAGGATTTGGCTAAAAAGGCTGAAGATATGGAAGCCGGCGGGGAATTCCAGAGCCCGTTCGCTGAAATTACTGACGATGATATTGATAACCTCTTCAGCTGAGAGGTAAAACCGCATGTCCTTTATCAACTACGCATCGCGTGAAATAAACTGCAAAATCGTTTATTACGGACCGGGACTTTGTGGTAAGACCACGAACCTTCAGTTCGTTTATCAGAAGACCGCTCCCGAAGCCAAGGGGAAGATGATTTCTCTGGCAACGGAAACCGAGCGGACCCTTTTCTTCGATTTTCTTCCCCTGGCCTTGGGCGAAATTCGGGGGTTCAAGACCCGTTTCCACCTGTACACCGTCCCTGGGCAGGTTTTTTATGATGCCTCCCGAAAATTGATCCTCAAAGGGGTAGACGGCGTCGTTTTTGTCGCAGACTCCCAGGAAGAGCGTTTGGACGCCAATATCGAGAGTCTTGAGAATCTCAAGGTCAACCTTGAAGAGCAGGGCTATCAGCTTGAAAAACTTCCTTTCGTGATGCAGTACAACAAGCGGGATCTGCCGAATGTATCTCCCCTGGAAGAGTTGCGCAGTCTGCTTAACCCCACGAATGTCCCTGAGTACGAAGCCTGCGCCACAACGGGCGAGGGGGTTTTCGAAACCCTTAAAGCGGTGGCCAAACTAATCCTGATTGATTTGAAAAAAGGGGGAAGATAACTCCTTTTTCTACATAAGAAACGGCAACATGATGACGCCTGAAGGTTTTGCCTTCAGGCGTTTTTTTTTGCCTACACCAAAATCATAATTCGCATTAAATACCAGTTAGTTGCGATTTCTTGACCAACAAAGTCGGAAGGTGGAAGCAAAAAAGTATTGGCGAAAACTCAATTATAAGCTAATAATTAAACATTCTTTAGTTTTAATATTAAAAAAAGCAGGAATCTATATATCATCGCATCCATTGGCATTTCCTAAAGCAAGAAGGGAGGTTAGATCATGGATTCGCTGGAGACAGAGTTCTGTCGCATTCACTCCCCCCTCACCCATTGCATCCTCATCACGGTTATCCTTTCCTCTCCACCTTCGTCAGGTGGTCATTCTTCCTGAAAATTAAAGTACCTTACGCGACATGGTTCAGTGCGTGAACTCTACTTATGGAGGCTGACGTGGAAAATATGCTGTCGAAAAAACTGAATCGAAGACGTTTTATCGGATTATCATCCTGTGCCTTGGCAGGTGTTGCCGTCGGGTCGCAGGTCAAGGTTCTGCGAGCGCTGGCCATGACCGGTGAGGTCGCCAACGTGACGGCGGTAACTGAAAAGGAGGTGTTTACAAGCTGCGGGATGTGCGTGAACAAGTGCGGCGTCATTGCACGGGTTCGGGATGGAGTCATCTATAAGTTGGACCCGAACCCTCATTTTCTCAAAAGCAGGGGAATGTTATGTGCCAGAGGAAACTCGGGAGTCCAGTCTGTTTACGATCCGGATCGGTTGAAATATCCCATGATTCGAGTGGGTGAGCGAGGCGCCGGACAATGGCGCAGGGCTTCCTGGGATGAAGCGTTGGATCTGGTTGCGGCACGACTGAACGAGGTGGCGGATAAGTATACGCGAGCCGGTGTGATGTTCGCTTCGTCAGAGGGATTTCAGGAACACTTTTTTCTGACCTTTGCCGAATGTTTCGGATCTCCCAACACCGTGCGCCATGCCTCACTCTGTCTGGCGTCCAACATGCAAGGTTTCGGGGCCACTTTCGGATCAAATCCGACACCCGATGTGCTGAATGCCGATTACGTCATCATGAGCGGCGCCAATCGTTCGGAAGCGCTCATCACCCCTGACAGCATCGACATGGTCACCGGGAACGGCGGAAAGCGTAAGCTGGTTTATCTCGACCCGCGGTTTACCAAATCGGCGGCAAAAGCCGATGAATGGTATCCTATCGCGCCCGGTTCGGACCTCGCTTTTATTTTGGCGATGATCCATGTGATCGTGAAAGAGGGACTCTACAATCGGTCCTTTATTGAGAATCGGACAGTAGGTTTTGAGGCTCTCGTGCCCCATATCGAACCATACACACCGGAATGGGCCGAGACGGAGTGCGAGATATCCGCAGAAAATATCCGTAGAATCGCCAGAGAATTCGCTGCCGCGGCTCCCCGTGCCGTGTATTACCAGGGGCGGCGATCTTCCTTCTTTGATAACGACACCCAAATGCGCCGGGCCATGGCGATTCTCAATGTCATCGTCGGAAACTGGGACGTGAAGGGAGGCATGGTACCGACCCAAACGATCGCGCTTTCAACTCACGACTACATCGCACCCTGGTATTCCCGTCTGGATGCCGGAACAGCAACCTTTTTGTCGGAGAAGGACGGATCCTGGAAACATTTTCGCGACAGGGTGCTTGAAGGAGCCCCTTATCCCGTCAAAGGGATGATGGTGTATAAGCAGAACCCGGTCATGTCCGTTCCAAACAGGGAAAAAACGTTGAAGATGATGGCGCAGATGGATTTTATCTGTACCATCGATGTCACCATGAGCGACACAGCCTGGTACTCGGATGTCGTATTGCCGGAGGCCACTTACCTGGAGAGACTCGATCCGGCTCATGCCCTGTCGGGAATCGTGCCTGTGGTGACCTACAGGGAGCCGGCTATAGAGCCGCTTTTCGAAAGCAAGCCGAATCTGTGGATCATGCAGCAGTTGGCAAAACGTCTTGGAGATGAGGTCTATGAGTCCTTTGATTTCACCATGGAGGAATACCTCGAGCATCAGACCACAAGGAATCCCGCCATCCTTGAGTCTCTGAAGAAAACCGGGGTGTATTACGAATGGACAGAGCCGAAATACGGAACGACTGCGGGGCAGCGGCTGAAGACGCCGAGTGGTAAGCTGGAAATCTATTCCGAGCGCTACGCCGAGCGGGGCCTGGACCCCCTGCCTGTATACAGCCGGGTGGAGCAGGTGCCGAAGGGGAAATACCGCATTATAGTCGGTCGTCATGCCTTTTTTACCCAGGGGACGACTCAAAACAATCCTTATCTCAACGACATCATGCCGGAAAATACTCTGTGGCTTAATACACGGGAAGCGGATCGGCTGGGGCTGAAGAACGGTTCGAAGGTGCGCGTGCGAAGTGCGGTGGGGGAAGAGGTTCTTCGGCTCGAGGCCACAGAGAAAATCCGCCCCGACTGTGTCTACATGGCGCACGGGTTTGGCGCGATGTCGCAAGGTTTGAGCAAGGTGTATTCGCGTGGGGGGTGCGACGCCGCGCTCATCGAAGATGGTGTCGAACCTATTTCGGGAAATGTATCGATGCATCAGACCTTCGTCGAAATCATGCCGGCCTGAGAATAGAGGAGAGCCAACCCTATGAAGAACAAACGCTATGCCATCGTGCTGGATACCGAAAAATGCCTGGATTGCAAAGCCTGTACCGTGGCCTGCAAAGCGGAAAACGGTGTCCCTCTGGGACGGGAAAACTACCGGAACTGGGTCGAAGAGGATGAACTTCGGGGGACGTATCCCAATCTGGGACAAAGCTCAACGCCGGGTCAGTGCATGCACTGTGGTAATGCTCCATGCAAAAGGGTGTGCCCGACGGGAGCTACCGGTGCCAGTCCGGAAGGAATTATCACCGTCAATGACAAAAAATGCATCGGCTGCAAATACTGTATGACAGCCTGTCCCTATAACGCGCGGTACTACAGTGAAAAACTGGAAGCCGTGGATAAATGCACCTTCTGTCAGCATCGACTTGCCCAGGGAAGGCTACCTGCCTGTGTGGAAACCTGCCCGACCAAAGTGCGTCTGTTCGGGGACATAAACGATCCGGAGAGCGAAGTGTCGAAAATACTGGCAAAACGCAGATCGCGCGTTCAAAAGGCGGAGATGGGAACCAAGCCCTATCTTTTCTATCTGATATAAGGAGATGAAGATATGACGACCTTAGCGGCATTGACGAGACGTCCCGGGCAGTTGGCGTGGTTTGGTTTCCTGGGAACGGGGATACTGATCGGCATGATTGCTGTAGCCTCCGTTTTTCTCAGGGGGCACGGGCATGCGCTGAACGTCACTCGGGAAATCCCCTGGGGCATTCTCATCTCGACCTATGTGTTTTTCGTGGTTTCAAGTACGGGACTCTGCCTGGTTTCCAGTCTGGGGGATGTCTGGGGCTTTGATAAATTCGCCATCATCGGAAGGAGAGGACACCTTCTTGCCATTCTGACCCTGGTTACAGGGTTTGGTGTTATGGCGATGGAGCTCAATCATCCGATTCGCATGGGAATCTATGCGGTGATCAGCCCGAATCTTTCTTCTCCCATCTGGTGGATGGGGGCCCTTTATGGAATTTACCTCATCCTTCTCATCGGAGAATTTACAGGCCTGATGCTGGGATTCAAAAAGATGGCGTTCACCATGGGTCTGTTGGGGTTCATGGCCGCTATCTCGGCCCATTCAAACCTGGGCGCGGTGTTCGGCCTTCTTGACGCCAGGCATTATTGGTACGGTTCCTATCTGCCAATCTATTTCATCCTCTCCGCCCTGGTGTCCGGCGGGGCCCTGACGGCACTGATCGTCTATTTCAACCATAAGGCCCGGGGGAAGGCTTTGAACCCCACCTATACCGAGTTTATGCTGACCATGGGCAAGTTGCAGGCCCTGTTCCTCGGGGTACTGATGTTCTTCGTGGTCTGGAAGATCATCCCGGGTCTCTATGGACAGCCTCCGGAGAAATATGAAGCCACCATGGCGCTGCTGACCGGTCCTCTGGCGGTGAATTTCTGGATGTTTGAAGTTGCCCTGGGCATGGTGATCCCCTTCGTGATCCTGATCAACAAAAAGACGCGAACCCCTCTGGGCGTAACGGTTGCGGCCCTGCTGTCGACGACGGGAATATTTTTTATGCGTTATGACCTGGTGATCGCCGGGCAGATCGTCTCAATGCGCGGGGAGGCCGGGCATGCCGGGCTGCTCCAGTACTTTCCGTCGTTAGCCGAGATGGGGATTGTTTTCGGCGCCATCACCCTGTGCTTGTTCCTCTACACTCTGGCGGAGAAGTTCCTGCCCATGGAGGGAGGGCATCGGCACTAATCGGTACGGGATAAAATGAAAAGAGGGAGAAATCTTTGGGTTTCTCCCTCTTTTTTTGAGACGGGAGAAGTCAGCTGTCCTGAAATCGCTGGTTTTCCTGGTGAATGAAGTCGGAGAGTAGTCTGCTGGCCCACACATAAAGGGGGTGGGCCTGAGCGTCCTGCTGAATCCTGAGGCAAAATTCAGGGATCCAGGGGAGCAGAAATTGCTGAAGGAATGTCGCCTGTTTGCTGCGAAGAGCCTGGACCTTGACGGTGTCGTCTTCACGTGATTCTGATTCCTGCTCGATCAGGTAGTAGAGAAACTCGAGTTCTGTTGGCAGAAAATCGGCGGGCTCACCAGCCCCCTGCACGGACAGTCCCTCGTTGGCATATACGTGTTCGACCTGTCGAGTCGATGCTCCCATCAAGCGGTTGTTGTCGAGGTACACCGAGCCGTAGGGCGGCGCCGGAACGCCCCCAAGACGGCTTATAAAGAGGCTGGTATAGCCGGTCTGCAGGGATTCGAGATTTTGATTCCGTAAGTCGATGGTAGGGGGGAGTGCGAGACCGGGAACGGAGAGGTCGGCCGAGCACAACGCGCCTAGCTGCCGGAGAAGGTCCTCGTCCGGATAGGAAAAGAGAGAACAGAGCAGGTTGCAGAGGGGTAAGCGGTCCAAATTTTTTACCATAATGATTTCGCGCTTCCGACAAATGGAGTAATTGTTGCGGGAAAGATTAGCAGACTGTAAGAAAAGAGTCATCTTCTGATTGGTAGAGAATGCGAAGAAAAACGGAGGTTCAGAACTTCCGGTTTTCAGGGATTTTGGCTCATTTCAACCGCCATAAAAAAACTTGACACTCTGATGCCAATCCAGTATATTCCCCACCTGTTACACATTCCCCGGTAGCTCAGTCGGTAGAGCAGGTGGCTGTTAACCACCCTGTCGCTGGTTCGAGTCCGGCCCGGGGAGCCATACTAACAAAGGCGTGATCCGATTCGGGTCACGCCTTTTTGTTGTTTTATGTTTTGAAATGATTCTGTGAATAGTTGCTGCTTTTGGTGCTTAAATACTCTCTGGGCGGCGAACCGAGAGATTTTCGAAACATTTCGATAAAGGCACTCAAACTCTTATATCCAAGGTCAAAGGCGACATCCGTCACGGTGTCTCCCTTGCCCAAGCGATCAACAGCTTCCTGCAACAGCAGTCTTTTCCTCCAGTCGCCAAACGTAAGGCCGGTTTCCTTAACAAAGAGTCTGGCCAGCGTACGCGTACTTGCCCCGGCAAAAAGGGCCCATTCCTGCAATTCCCTCCGATCTCCCGGACATTTCAAGAGCTCCTCGATGACCCGCAAAAGCCGTGTGTCGCGCCCCATGGGCAAATGCAACTGTGTGCGTTCCGCCTGTTCCAATTCGTCGAGAATAACTGTCATCAGTCGAAAGCCTGGACTTTCCGTCGTATAGCTATCGCCAATGATGACGGCCTTCAGGATCAACTCACGTAACAGGGGTGACACCCTGATAACCGTGCACAGTTCAGGCAGGCCTGAAGTCACTGACGGATCGATAAAAAGATTCCGTAACGAAACCTCGCCGGGGAAATAGACTTCATGCTCGACATCCGAAGGGATCCAGACCGCTTGTGTGGGTGGCACGACCCAGATGTCTTTGCCGCAAAGAACGCGCATCACGCCGTTGCTGGCAAAAATCAGTTGTCCCCGGGGATGGGCATGTGACGCGGCACATCCGGCGTTACTGACCTGCATGGCGAGAGGGATGATCGGGAGCTTCGGCTCAACCCGGTAGCCGACGGTGATAGGAGGTAGTTTTGTCAGTTTTGCAATATCCATTGGCAAAGAATAGCAAGACAGACATTTTTAGCAAGGATATAGTGCTGACAGACTATCACCTTATGGGAGAGCGCTATGAAATCAAGAGAGGAACAACAGCATCAGTCCAACATCGTCGCACAATTTTCCAAGCAGGCAATCCCGTTTGCCCAGGTGCCGGGGCATTACGATGCCATGCAGGTATTGTTGGAAATGTCCGGTGTCGTCAAGGATGACGAGGTTCTTGATGTAGCCTGCGGCCCGGGCATGGTTGCCTGCGAATTTGCTCGATACGCCAGGCAAGTGACCGGTGTCGACATTACTCCGGCCATGATCGATCAAGCCCAAAAGCGACAACGGGAACACAATCAGACCAACCTTGAATGGACCGTCGGCGAAGCGGTCCCTCTGCCCTATGAAGACAACCGCTTTTCCCTCGTCATTACGCGGTACAGTTTCCACCATCTGCTGTCGCCAGAACAGGCTTTGGCCGAAATGGTCAGGGTCTGCAGGCCAGGCGGTCGGGTGCTGGTTGCCGATGTCGCCGTCGCTCCAGAGACGTCAGCAGCGTATGATCGTCTGGAAATTTTGCGAGACCCTTCCCACACGCATGCTCTGACCCGTGACGAGTTCGCAGCATTGTTCCGGAAATCGGGCTTGGTGAAATGTCGACAGAGCGCCTACGACGTCGATATTGAACTTGAAGCGCAACTTGTCGCCTCGTTCCCGAACCCGGGAGATGAGCCGATAATACGCAAGATGGTGACCGAAGATGTTGGTAGGAATCATCTGGGGATCAATGCACGGAAAATCGACGGGCAGATCCTCTATGCTGTGCCGATTGCCGTTTTTGTCGGTCAAAAGGGCTAACGTTCTCGTTCAGAGCACAGACTTGTTTGCCCGTGTCCTGGATGGGCTGTTTTACAGATTTGTTGTGACGACGGGCATGACTATCTACTATTCACCGGAAAAGTCGAACGATTTGCGACCGTATGTGATGGACAGTTTGTTCATGCGGTTGCGCAAAGTGCTCGCGTTGACGCCAAGAATCTCTGCTGCGCCTCCGGGGCCATGAATTTTACCACCGGTTTCTTCGAGGGTCTTGCGGATGTGTCTTGTTGCAAGCTGATCGAGCGTAATAGGTTCGAAGGTGGTGCTCTGGGGTTCGATAGGATGAGCTTTACTCCTGGCTAGGCACGGAAAGACACATCCGCAGCTGTCGTCGATGGCTGACAACGGCCCGTTGGGGTGCTGAGAGAGAGCAAAGCTGTCAAGTGTCAGGGCTCTTCCCTTGTTCTGAATGAGTGCCCGTTCGACTACGTTCTCAAGTTCGCGTACGTTGCCGGGCCAGGGATACTCGCAGAGCATTTCGACGGCTCCGGGCGCGATCTCGGGTGGATGTCTGAAGCCAAGCTCGTTGGCCTTCTTGGTCAAAAGGTGGTGGATCAGCTCCGGGATGTCATTCCGGCGCTGTCTCAAGGGGGGGATGATAATCGGGAATGAACTCAGCCGGAACCAGAGGTCCTTGCGGAACAGACCGTCGGAGACCATCTTCTCAAGGTTACGGTGGGTCGCGGCGATGACGCGTATATCGACCGGTATCGGACGGCTCCCCCCGACACGTTCTATTTCGCGGGTCTGGAGGACTCGCAATAGGCGGACCTGAGCTTGCAAGGGCAATTCCCCTACTTCGTCAAGGAAAATAGTGCCGCCGTCGGCACGCTCGAAGCGACCTCGTTTCCGAGCATCCGCACCGCTGAAAGCTCCCTTCTCGTGACCGAACAGCTCGCTGTCGATGAGGGTCTCGGGAATTGCCCCACAGTTGACCTTAACGAATGGACCATCGCGGCGTGAAGAGAGCCTGTGCAGAGCGTTGGCCACGACCTCTTTGCCTGTTCCCGTCTCCCCAAGCAGCAGGATCTTGTTTTGCAGCGGTGCCACTCGGTGCACCATCTCCATCACCCCCCTGAGACCATTCTCCTCACCAATAACTTCACAGCCGGTAATCTGGCAAAGCTCCTGTTTCAGTTCGCGATTATCTTCGGTCAGGCGGTCCTTCAGTTCGAG
>QKGY01000198.1 GCA_003250235.1 Desulfuromonadaceae bacterium | reverse complement strand
GCGGCTCATCGGTTCAGGAGGCCCTGCACGCGACGACCGAGGTTGATCACGGCCCGCGGGTTTCCGCCGATGACCCTTTGTACCGGGCACTGATTGATAGCCCGGGGCCACGGGGCGCCGCCTGGGAGGATCGTCACCTCTTCGCCTGCCTGTTGGCTGTCGCCTCCCAGGAATCCTGCTCCGTGGCGGATGCCCTGGGTCTCGGGGCCGAGGATGTCGCGGCGATTCTGGCCACCTGGTTTCCGGCCTTCGACCCCGGCCGGCTGAAAAGCTCCGGGGAGATGGCTCCGACGGTAAACCCGGAAGTCCTGGGGATTCTTCTCTCCCATGTTCCGGACGATGGCCATGGCGAGTCTGTGGTCGCGTTCTGGCTGGCCCGGTGCCTGGCGGCCCGCGCCGCGCATCCCGGTCATCTGTGGGTGGCCATGGGACTGTTCGAAAGACCGCAGCTGACGGCCGCCATCCGGCGCCATCTGCCCTCTCTGGCCGCTGCCAACAATAAGGGGATGCGCTGGAAACGCTATCTGTTCAAGGAAGCCTGCACGTTGGGCGGCGGGGTGCTGTGCAAATCGCCCAACTGCGGAATCTGCAGCGATTATGCCCTTTGCTTCGCGCCGGAGGAGGAATGAACCGAACACCCGAGCCGCGTCGCATGGCCATCCATCAGGCCGGTCACGCCGTGGCCCAGGCCCTGGTCGGACGCGACCGCTTTCGCGTCGGCCGGCTCGCCCTTGGCGTCGAGACCAACGCAGCCTGGCCCGACCGCGAGGCCTGGGGCGCTTCAAGCCTCGACCGCGAAACGCTGCTTTCGATCTATGAATTCGGCCTGGTAACTCTGGCCGGCATCGCCGCCGAGGAGCGTTACCTCCCCGAAACCGATCCGCTGGTCGCGTTGAGCGACATCGCCGAATGGCAGGAACAGGCTGGCCAGCTCTTCGCCGAGCCGGGTCAGTTCAACCTGGTGAGCCTGAATGTCATGCGCAAGCTGCACGCATGGTTCTGCGAACCGGCAATCTGGCAAACTCTCGAAGCCCTGGCCGAGGCGCTGCTGGAACACGGGGAACTCGACCAGGAGAGCCTGGAGCCGTACCTTGCCCCCCTGCAGGCTTACCAGAAAACGCCCAAGGAGTCCTCATGACACCCCCTACCGACCGTTACGTCACCTACAAGAACATCGACTGCGAAGGCAATTCCAAACAATTGATGAAAATGCTTCGGCGTCACATCGACGACCCGGAGAAAAGCAATGCCTTCTGGGAAAAATTCAAGGAGAAACTTGCCTTGGTCGGCAAGCCCGCAGAAAACAACGGGCGCTGCCTCGACGAGCTGTTTCTGATTCACACCTACATCAACAACCTCTACGAAATTTTCGAGGAATACGAAGACGACGAGGCGCTGGCGCTTCTCGATCGCATCGAGCGGGAGTGCTGCTGAAGCGTGAGCCTTGAAGGGAGAGAACAATGGCCCGAATTATTTTCTGGGAAAAACCGGGGTGCCAGGGGAACAGGCGGCAGAAGGAAATCCTCGAGGCCTCGGGACACGAACTGGATGTTCGCGATTTGTTGACGGAACCCTGGAGCCGCGATACGCTGGCCCTATTCTTCGGGGACCGGCCGGTAGCGGAGTGGTTCAATCCTTCCAACCCAAAGGTCAAATCGGGGGAGCTGGTCCCCGAGCAGGTTGCGGCCGAAGACGCCCTGGCCATGATGGTCAAGGAGCCCCTGCTGATCGTGCGACCGCTGATGCAGGTCGGGCAGGAGCGTCTGGCCGGCTTCGACGTCCAGCAGGTGCACAACTGGATCGGGCTGTCGCTCGATTCGGTCGGGCCCCGCGATCCGAAGAACTGCCCCTGCGTCACCACCGCGCGCTGAGGTCTTTGCTGAGGGAGGCATCATGAACCTGACCCCGATCGGAACCTTGCATACCCCGTTTCGGCAGATCGCCGACATGCCCGTTCAGCCTTCCGGCGCCCGGGGGGTGGCGGGGAGCATCGAGCTCGATGCGTCGCTGGCCGAAGGGCTGAGGGACCTTGACGGCTTCTCGCACCTCATCGTCCTCTATCATTTCCACAAGGTCACCCGGGTGAACCTGACGGTCACGCCCTTTTTGGATCCTCAACCCCGCGGCGTCTTCGCAACCCGGGCGCCGACCCGCCCCAACCCCATCGGCCTGTCGATCCTGACCATCAAGGCCATCCATGGCAACCTCATCGAGGTGGAAGACGTCGACATGCTCGACGGGACCCCCGTTCTCGACATCAAGCCCTACGTACCCGAATTCGATCAGCGCAGCGACGTGCGCACCGGCTGGCTGGAAAAGGCGCCGGGCCGTTCGGTCTCCATGCGTTCCGACCGCCGGTTCGAGTAATAACCGGGGCGGGCCGTATGAGGCGAACCTTTAAGGGGAAGTCGGTCGTTTATTCGGATGGGGAAGTGGCAGGGTAAAGGAGACGGCGGTTCCTTCACCGAGCGTACTGCGCACGGTGATAGTCCCCCCATGGGCTTCCACAATCCCCTTGGCGATAGCCATCCCCAGCCCCAGTCCGGGCACGGCGGTGTCTGAACTGTCCACACGGTAGAA
>QKGY01000188.1 GCA_003250235.1 Desulfuromonadaceae bacterium | reverse complement strand
GCGACCGGTACCCCGAGCAAAAAACGTCTCGATCGGAAAACCTATGACGCAGAGCTGGCCATTCTGCATGGCGAGTTGGTCAAGCTGCAGCAGTGGGTGGTGCACAAGGGGCTCAAGGTCTGCATCGTTTTTGAGGGACGGGATGGCGCAGGAAAAGGGGGGACAATCAAGGCCATCACCGAACGGGTCAGCCCCAGGATCTTTCGTATTGTCGCCCTTCCCGCACCAACGGAGCGGGAAAAATCGCAGATGTATGCGCAGCGTTACCTCCCCCACCTGCCGGCAGCTGGAGAAATCACCATTTTTGATCGAAGTTGGTACAATCGCGCCGGGGTTGAACGGGTGATGGGATTTTGTCCCGAGGAAAAGGTGAAAAAATTTCTAACCGTAGTACCACTCTTTGAGCGGATGATGATCGAATCAGGGATCATTCTCCTCAAATATTGGATGGAGGTCAGTCCGGAGGAGCAGACAAAACGACTGAGCGCACGCATTGATGATCCGCGCAAAATCTGGAAGCTCTCCCCCATGGACATCAAATCCTATGATAAGTGGGATGAATACACCCGCGCCCGCGACGAGATGTTTGCCGCCACCGATACCCCCTGGGCACCGTGGCATGTGGTGCACTCCGACGACAAGAAACGGGCGAGGTTGAATACCATCCATCATCTCCTTGCCTCCATCGAGTACAAGGCAATCAAGGGTGAAAAAACCATACTGCCGAAACGGAAGGTCGGCAAAATCTATCAGGAGGCAAATTACCCGTTTAAATTCGTGCCGGAGAAATATTAAGGCATTGATGCCACTCGGTGATTGGGAGGGTTGACGGCATTCAGATCGTCACAAGACGTCATTTGCTGAAAGTCGGCCCGTATGACTGACTGTTGTGTATCCAATGGAGGGTAATACGTGGAGCAGAAATTGACCAGCAATCGTGAAACCATCGACAAGCTCAAACGTGCCTTTGCCTACAAACTTTTTTTTCAGCAAGGGATCCTGCCGCTCGTGGCCTCCCTCAACGATTACTATCTGGCCGTGAGCTACACCCTCCGTGATCGAATGCAAAGCCTCTTCGTCAACACGGTTGCCGCATTCCGGGAAAACAGGGGCAGGGTGGTCTGCTATCTGTCCGCCGAGTTTCTCATGGGGCCGCATCTGCTCAATAATCTGATAAATCTCGGGTTGCAGGATTCATTTCAGCAAGCAGCTCAGGAAAGCGGCCTGGACCTGGAACAGATCATCGAACACGAGGAAGAGCCGGGACTGGGCAATGGCGGTCTCGGTCGCCTGGCCGCCTGTTACCTGGATTCCCTGGCCAGCCTGGAGATCCCGGCCATCGGCTATGGGATCCGTTACGAGTTCGGCATCTTTGATCAGACCTTTGTCGAAGGCTGGCAAAAGGAGGTGAGTGACCTGTGGCTGCAGCCAGGCAATCCCTGGGAGTTCAAGAAGAGTGATCTTGCAGTGGAAGTCGGGTTCGGCGGCCACACCGAGGGTGGCATTGACAGCCAGGGTAATTATCGGGTTCATTGGCTGCCTGGATCGGTGGTCAAGGGCATCCCCTACGATACCCCGGTGCCGGGATACCGGGTCAACACGGTCAACATCCTCAGGTTATGGAGTGCCGAGGCGCCAAGGAGCTTCGACTTTGAGGACTTCAATGTCGGCGATTACTTCGGGGCTGTGGCGGAAAAGATCCAGGCGGAAAAT
>QKGY01000410.1 GCA_003250235.1 Desulfuromonadaceae bacterium | reverse complement strand
CCCCCACCACAGGCACTCAAAAGAGCTATCAGAAACAAAGCACCAAAACATAAGCCAAACAAAGACATCCTTGATTTCATTGACATCCCCCTTCAAAAGCAACCCGGCTGCCTACTAGAAATTTACCCGTCTATGCGTTTTTACGTCACGACATGTTTGCATTAAAAAGTTTTAGAATATATCCGCACAAAAAGCAACTCAGGAAATTCCTGAAGTTTGCTAGTCACCAAGATAAACAAGAGACTCTGGGCCGCACAGGAACAAAAAAGACGGTCGCCTGCATGACCGTTCCATAGGTGCTCTTCTTTCTGGAAAGTCCTTCAGGCTTACCGCTTCTATAACCGCTGCAAAGCAGAACACATCGACCGGACTTTCCCGTCTCAAGGCTATGGACTTGTGGAACCCAGCAAACAAACGCTCAAGTCGTCAGCTTCCCTTCTCGTATAGTGACTTAAAACTGGGTTCGCAAAAACCTGGGCTTTTTCGTACGAGCCCCTTGACAAAACCCACACCAGAGAATATTGTTCTCCGATATGGAGATTTTAGAGAATGTTTGACGATATCGATTTGCAGATACTGCACATCCTTCAGGAAAAAGCCCGTATCCCAAACGCCGAGGTAGCCCGTCAGGTCGGCATGGCCCCTTCCGCTGTCCTGGAGCGCATCCGCAAGCTCGAAGAACGAGGAATCATCGAGGGGTACGAGGTGCGTCTCAACCCCCGCCATTTCGGCCAAAAGCTCGCCGCTTTCGTGTTTGTCGCGGCCAGCCGGGCTGGAAACGGGCGACTCGCGGGCGAACTGGCCGCCATCACCGGCGTCCAGGAGGTCCACCAGATTGCCGGCGAAGACGGCTACCTGGTCAAGATCCGCGTGGCCGGCACCGAAGACCTCGGGCGTATCCTGCGCGACGAGTTCATGGCGATCGACGGGGTGCGCTCGACCCGCACCCAGGTCGTGCTGTCGACCACCAAGGAGACCCGGCGCATCGATCTGGACTCCCAGCAGGAACCTTGAACGTAAATACGCAGATTGTGTGAATTATCCATAAACCCGCACCCAGAGAAACAGGAGATCCGATCCATGCCCATGTCGCAAGCGTTCAAAGACCGCCTCTTCCCCTCCGTCAAGGACATCGCCGCTCACTACGGCACCCCCTTTCACATCTATGACGAGACCGGAATCCTCGAAACCGGCGCGGCGCTGAAAAATGCCTTTTCCGGCATTGACGGCTTCCAGGAGTTTTTCGCCGTCAAAGCCCTCCCCAACCGGGAGATTCTGCGGCTGATGAAGCAGATGGGCTTCGGCTTCGACTGCAGCTCCATCCCCGAGCTGATCCTGGCCCGCGAGGTCGGCGCCAAGCCCGAGGACATCATGTTCACATCCAACAACACCAGCGAGGAGGAGTTCCTCTTTGCCGCCCAGGACGGCGGATGCGTGCTGAATCTCGACGATATCAGCCTCATCGCCAAGGTCCCCGTCTTCCCTGAGCTGATCTGCTTCCGCTACAACCCCGGTCCGCGCCGCACCGGCAACGTCATCATCGGCAATCCCGTCGAGGCCAAGTACGGCGTCACCCACGAACAGGTGGTCGATGCCTATCGCATGGCCCGCGACCGCGGCGCCAAGCGCTTCGGCCTGCACACCATGGTCGCATCCAACGAACTCGACTATACCTACATGGTGGAGACCGCCCGCATGGTGCTCTCCATCGCCGAACTGGTTGAGAAAGAGCTCGGCATCCGCTTCGAATTCGTCAACATCGGCGGCGGCTTCGGCATCCCCTACAAACCGGAACAGCAGCCGCTC
>QKGY01000086.1 GCA_003250235.1 Desulfuromonadaceae bacterium | reverse complement strand
GAGGATCTTCCAGGGCCACAAAACCCCGTGGACGACTTTCTCTTCGAGACCCGACGCGGATATTGCGAATTCTTCGCCTCCTCTTTTGCCATCCTGCTCCGACTGGCAGAGGTTCCGACCCGCCTGGTCGGGGGATATCTGGGGGGAGATTACAACGAACTCGGGGGATATTATCTGGTCACCGAAGACATGGCCCATGTCTGGGTGGAGGCCCGCCGCGAAGACGGCACTTGGATCCGGGTGGATCCCAGCCGCCTGGCGGTCAACGCCACAACGGCCATCCGGGCCAATTCAGCACAGAATCTCGGCCTATGGCGTCAGCTCAGCGATTCGGCCAGCTATTTCTGGAGCCAGACCATTCTCAATTACGACCTGTCCCGCCAGCTTGAAGTCCTGCAGTCGGCAGGACAGCGCTTAAGAGGGGAAAGAGGATTGCGGCCGTCGGCCTCGGCTGTCTACACGCTTCTGGCCCTTGTCTTGGCGGGCTTCGCAGCCTTGCCGCTTTTCCGCCATTTTCGACAGTCACGCGAAACCCGACTGCTCAAAAGCTATCTTGCCGTTCTGGAAAAAAAATACCGCCTCGGGACGATCCCCGTGAACGCCGGACTCGAGGATCTGGCCAGAAGAACCGGCAATCCGCTATGCCGGCAATTTGCCGAGATTTACGGGGGGGCGATTTACCGGGACCGCCGCCTCAGCCGGGACGAATACCGGCAGCTCAGGGCTCTGATCCGGTACCTGCGCCGGTAAAGAGAACCGCAGGAAATCAATCCGGAGGGGTAGCCAGCACGTCCGCTGACGGGAGGGAGGGAGAGCCCGGCCAGCAGACCCGGTCTCGGCCGGCCTGTTTGGCCTGATACAGGGCTCGGTCCGTCTCGGCAACCAGAGAGTCCCCGGAATCCGCATACCAGGGGAAGGTCGCGGCCCCAATGCTGGTGGTGAGAAAAATGGCCTGTTCCTCAAACAGCGTCACCGGTTGCGCCGCGATGGCCTGTCTTAACCGTTCGGCCACATCATAAGCTTCGACAATCGTCGTTTCCGGAAGCAGCAGGGAGAATTCCTCACCGCCGTATCGGGCGGCCATATCCACGTGACGAAGGTGCTCGCGGATGCGCATGGCCACCGTCCGCAGAGCATTGTCCCCAATGGGGTGCCCATAGGTATCGTTGATCCGCTTGAAGTGGTCCAGATCGAGAATCAGCATCGAGAGGGGGTGACCGTAACGACGGGCCCGCTCGACTTCCTCGCCCAACAGGCGAAAGAACTCCCGATGGTTATACAGGCCCGTCAAGGGGTCCCGGATGCTCAGTTCCTTGAGCTCCTGCTGGTTTTTCTCCAGCTTGGCCGCCATGTCGTTGACCAGGAAAATCAGGTTTCCGACTTCGTCTTTCGCTTTCGCCCTTTCCTCCGACTCCAGCCGGTGAGAAAGATTTCCCGAAGCCAGCTGACGCACCCCCGCCTTGAGAATTTCCACCGGTCCGATAATGGTGCGGGCCAGAAACAGAGCCGTTGCCAGACTGATCGCCATACCGGCCAGCAGGCTCGCCGCCAAAAACCCCAGACTTCCCCTCTCGATGCGGGCAAAACGGTTGCGTTCCAGGTGGATGTCCTCCTGGCTGTCCCGGTAGATGGCCGCCAGGGTCTCAAGCATGGTATGGATGTCACCCTCCAGTCGGGCAGCCAGCTCGTTGACCCGCGCAGAATCCGGTAGTGCTGCCTCACCACCGGCCTGGGCCAGGGTGCAGGCATTTTCAAAATCCGCCCACGTCTGTTGCAACTGCCGATACCGCGTCGACTGTTCCGAAGATTGGGGCATCTGCTCTGACAGACCCGCCAATGAGGTCTGGATCTCCCGGCATCGCATCCTGAGCTGTTCGGCATCCAGGGGAACACCATGAAGAAGATGACCGTGCAGAGGTTCCCATACCCCCTGGATGGAAATTTGCAGTCGGGATACGGGAGCCATTTTCTGAAGGGAATTGATGATGACCTGGTCAAACCCGCTGACCAGGTGGGACAAGACATAGAGCATGCCTCCCCCCAGAACCAGAAGGGGTAGCAGCATGAGGCCGGTACCAAGAACCAGGCGCCAGCGCAGAGGTAATCTTGCAATCACAGAGGAAGACGGCATGGTTCTCCTCGGGCAAGAAATGAGCAACTTTTAAAAGAGTAGCAGACTGGGAAAAAAAATCCCTGCAGGATGGGAAATTTATGAGGGGTTTTCGGGTGGCCGCGAGCCGTTTCAGGCGGGAGCTTCCGACTTGACTCTCGGCTTCCTCGGTTTCCGGCGCCGGCGAGGTTTACGCCGTATCGGTTCCGCCTCGGCGGAAATTTCGGTTGAGGAGGGTCGCAATAAGGCCCGCTGCCAGCTGGCCGCCAACTCAGACCCGGTTCCGGTCATCTCAACCCACAGGGTAAAGAGCTCGAGGGCCTGGGGCGTCAGGGGATGGCGAACGAACCGTTGTTCGCCGCGTTTGCCCCGCCCGCGTGACAGGCGATAGCACCCAACCAGCAGTTCACGCGCCAGGTGGCGGACGCCGTGAGCGATATGAAAGTAGTTGCAATGGGGGGACAGAACCAGGTTGGCGATACGCACCACCTCGGTGATGGGCACCCCATCTCCCTGGGGACAGGCGCGCCAGAACCGGGAGAGATAGAGGGCGGCCAGGGCGAAGGATTCTTCGATGGGCCGTCCCGAAGCCGTCAGGGCATCCACCTTGTCCAGCAGATCGAAGGTCTCCGCATCCCCCTCGAAGCCGGCAAGCAGATGCTCCAGCAGCCCCAACCCCTGCGCCTGACGCAATACCTCGCCGGCTACGCGGTGGCGGAAGAGCTCCATGATCTCTTCGCGGATTCTGGCCGGAGCTGCCTCTGCAATCAGCGGCGCCCGTGAGTAAATCCCCTCGCGCGTCTCTTCGTCCAGGGTAAAACCCAGCCTGGCGGCAAATTCGATGGCCCGCAACATGCGGACCGGGTCTTCGGTGAAGCGGACCTGGGGGGAACCGATGGTACGAATGCGCCGGGCAGCCAGATCGGCCAGCCCCCCTACGTAGTCAATGATCGAAAAATCGGCAATATCGTAAAAGAGGGCATTGATCGTAAAATCCCGGCGAAAGGCGTCTTCGCGGGGGGTGCCGAACACGTTTTCCGCGAAGAAAAAATGATCCTCGGGATTCTCCGGCAGTTCGTCCTCCCGGGGTTGGCGGCGAAAGGTAGCCACCTCCACCAGACCGTCCTGACCGAAGCGGACATGCGCCAGCCGGAAACGCCGGCCGACCAGGAAACAGTTGCGGAACAGTTTTTTGACCTGGTTGGGCGTCGCATCGGTGCCGACGTCGAAATCCTTGGGCGTACGCCCCAACAGCAGATCGCGAACCCCGCCGCCGACCAGATACGCCTTGTGCCCGTGACTACGCAGCCGGTAGAGGACTTTGAGGGTGTGTTCGTCGATCTGTTTGCGCGAGATGGGGTGCTCGCTACGGGGCAGAACAACCGGCTCGGCCGGTTCGCAAAGGGATTTCTCTTGTGATGAACTCATGGATGGTCGTCCTGGTGGCTCCGAGTGGACGCATAGCGCCCAAAGGGGGTTAATTTAGCAGAAATCCGACCGCCTGAAAAGAACTTATCCCCCGGGCGCTCAGTACGGTTGAAATTGCCGGGGAAAAATCTTAGATTGTCCCGGCACCCCCAACCATCGCGCGCACCCCCAGAAGAAGTACGGAGAGGCACCATGACGTTCAATCTGATCGTTGTTCTCGGACCGACGGCATCCGGCAAAACGCGTCTCGGCGTTGAGATAGCCCGGGCCCTGAACGGCGAGGTGATTTCCGCCGATTCCCGGCAGGTCTATATCGGCATGGATATCGGGACGGGAAAGGACCTGCAGGAATATGGCGATACGCCTTATCACCTGATCGATCTGTTCCAACCCGGCCACGAGTTCAACGTATTCGATTTTCAGCGCCTCTTCTACCGCTGTTTCGAGGAGATCTCCGCGCGCGGCGTGCTCCCGGTGCTGGTCGGCGGCACCGGCATGTATCTCGATGCGGTCCTCAAGGGCTACCGCCTGGTGGCAGTCCCCGAAAATCCGCAGTTGCGCCACGAGCTGGAAGGGTTGTCGGTGGAGGATTTGAGTCACCGGCTGCAGATTCTGCGCCCCCGGCAGCACAATACCACCGACTTGCAAGACCGGGCTCGACTGGTCCGCGCCATCGAAATCGCCGAAGGGGAAGCCTCCGCTTCGGCAACCCTTGAGCCCGCTCCCGAAATCCGCCCTCTGATATTCGGGGTCCGCTGGCCCCGCGAGGTTCTGCGCCAGCGCATCACCAGCCGGTTGAAACAAAGGCTGCAGCAGGGACTCATCGAGGAGGTGGAATCCCTGCTGCTGCAGGGGATATCCCACGAAACCCTGGACTTCTACGGCCTGGAGTATCGGTTCGTAGCCCAGTATCTTCGGGGGGAGATCCCCCGCAACGACATGTTCCAGAAACTCAACAGCGCCATCCATCAGTTTGCCAAACGTCAGGACACCTGGTTCCGCCGCATGGAGAAACAGGGAACCCCCATCCACTGGGTCGACGGAAACCGCGACCCCCTCAAGGAGGTTCTGCAGCGGATCCGCACTGAGTCCGCAACGGCCTGAAACAGCATGATCCCAGACGGCGTACAGAAATACCTGCGGAGCCGGGGCGTCTTCGGGCCTTGGCGGATCGAAGGCTGCCCGGATAAAAAATTCGGCGCCGTCGTCGTTATTCCGGCCCTGGCCGAAGGGGAAGCCCTTTTTGCGACGTTGCAGAGCCTGGCGGCAAACCCGCGGCCGTCTTCAGACTTTCTGGCCCTGGCCGTGGTCAACAACCGCCTCGATGCTGCGGATGAAGAACGCAAAACCAACGCCTCGGACCTTGCCTTGCTGCGAAAAAGCGGGGGCCGTTTAAACGGAATGGCTCTCGCCTGGATCGACGCCTCTTCCCCTGGGCTGGAACTCCCGACGAAAACCGGGGGGGTCGGTCTGGCCCGCAAGATCGGCTTCGACCTCGCCCTGGAGCGCCTGCTCTATACGGAAGCGCATGCCCCCCTGCTGGCATCCCTGGATGCCGACACCCTGGTGGACAACCGCTACGTAAGCGCTCTTTACCAGCACTTCTGCCACGCCGCAGAAGGGGGAGCCGTTCTGCCTTTTCGCCACCAGCGCGCTGCGAATGCGCTTCAGCAGCAGGCGATCGATCTCTACGAGCTCTATCTGCACCACCACGCCCTCGGCCTGAAACTGGCCAAATCGCCGTATGCCTTTCCTACCGTGGGAAGCGCCATGGCGTTCACGGCAGAGGCTTACTGCCGTATCGGCGGAATGAACCGTCGCCAGGCCGGAGAGGACTTCTATTTTCTCCAGCAGATGGCCAAGACTTTCGGGGTCGCACCGCTTCGAGGAACCGAGGTCCGCCCTTCGGCACGGATTTCCCACCGGACCCCTTTCGGCACCGGCCCGACCGTCAGCCGGTTCGTGTCGGGGGACAAAAGCGCTGTGCGCTTTTACCATCCCGACTGCTATCGCGTCCTGGGAGCCTGGTTGTCGTTGGCGCTGGTGTCCCGGGGGCAATCCGGTCGTGAGGTTCTGGAACGGGCCGAAGGTCTGTCGCCATCGCTCGCGGCCTTTCTGAACCACGTCGGCCTCACCGACACCTGGGAACGCCTGCGCCGCCAGCATCGACATCCGGAGGCTTTCAGCCGGGCCTTTCATGGCTGGTTCGACGGGCTCAAAAGTCTGCAGCTGATTCATCACCTCAGCGCCACGAGCTTCCCCAGGGTCTCAGCGGAACAGGCTCTTCCCGCCCTGATGCGGCAGGTCGGCCTGCCTGTTCCCGAGAGAATCGATGAAATTCTTGAGGTTCTGCGCAATTACCGAAATGACTGAATTTCTTTCGAGATAATTATTTCTTTGAAATCTTCTGTTTTTTTAATATATTGTCTACCAACGAACGCCATTAAGAGTTGGGACCGGACATGGAACAGGAAAAAGTTGACAAGAGCATCGCCGTGAAAGGCGATCCGCGAAAAAACCTCCGTTCTCCCCTGATTGCCCTGCGCGTCCGTCTGGACGACGGCAACAAATCCTTTTTCGGCTACACCAAGAACATCAGTCGAAGCGGTATCTTCATCGGGACGGTTAATCCCAAGGACCCCGGCAGCCAGTTCCGGGTTCAGATCCCCCTTCCTGCCCCACTGAACCGCACGATCGAATGCACCTGCGAAGTCATCTGGAAGCGGCACTACACCAAGGGGGCTCCCTACGAGCCGGGTATGGGGCTCAAGTTTCTCGATCTTCCCGACAACGTGGCCGACTCCATCGCTGAATGGGTAAGATCCCAGACGGAATAAGCACCGAACTGCCGGTATACGCTATTCCCAGCATACCTTCGCATCTCCTTCCGGACTCTTACCGACCCGCAAAAGAACGCCTGTTGCTCCTCCGCCCCCTTTCATGGTAATAATGGGGCCGCGCAGACCGGTTCACCCTTCCCTCTCTCCGCATAGCTCTCAACCTCAGCAAACCTGCACCAACAAACGGAGTCCACCGTGAAAAAATCAAAATTTCTTTTTATTCTGTTGTTTCTGGCCCTTGCCTCAGGGGCTTTCCTCTATTTTCGAGACACCGCTC
>QKGY01000147.1 GCA_003250235.1 Desulfuromonadaceae bacterium | reverse complement strand
CAAAGGTCGCCGGCGGGGGAACACAGCGGTTCGTCTCCGGAGAGGACATTCCCCCCCTGTGGTGGGCGCTGTTTCGTTCCGAGGCGCTGGACCGGCTGATCCGGCAGGCGCTTGAGGACAGCCCGACGCTTTCGGCGGCACAAGCGACGCTCCGCGTGGCCGAGGAGAACCGCCGGGCGCAGTTCGGCGCACTTTTTCCGCAGGTCGACGCGAACGCGTCGGCAAGCCGCCAGCAAGTCTCAGGGGAGTCGTTCGGCCAAACGGGAAACACGAATCCTACCTTCACTCTCTATAACGCCTCGGTGAACGTCTCGTACGACCTTGACCTGTTCGGCGGCACGCGGCGGGCGGTGGAGGCAGCGGGTGCGGAGGTCGATTTCCAGCGATTCCAGCTGGAGGGCGCCTGGCTAACGCTCACCTCGAACCTGGTCGTAACTGCGATGCAGGAGGCGTCGCTGCGCGCCCAGATCCGGGCGACCCGGGAGATCCTGACGGCGGAAGAGCAGCAGCTCGCGCTCGTCGAGAGGCAGTTGCAGCTCGGAGGCACGGCGCTCGTCGAGGTGCTTCCCCAGCGCGCGCAGGTGGCCCAGACGCGGGTGCTCGTGCCTGCCCTGGAGAAGCGGCTTGCCCAGACGCGCCACCTGCTTGCGATCCTGGCCGGCAGGTTCCCCGCCGATGCGGCGGACCTTCCCGAGTTCGAGCTCGAAGGGTTGCAATTGCCGGGGGAGCTGCCTGTGAGCCTCCCGTCGTCGCTGGCGCGCCAGCGCCCGGACATCCTCGCCGCAGAAGCGCTTTTGCATGCGGCATCCGCCCGGATCGGCGTGGCCACGGCGAATCTCTACCCGCAGCTTACCCTGACCGGAAGTTTCGGGTCGCAGGCGTTACAGGCCTCGGATCTGTTCGCCTCCGGGACGTCTGTCTGGAATCTTGGCGCCGGGGTGCTCCAGCCGCTCTTCCGGGGAGGGGAACTGACCGCAAAACGGCGAGCCGCCATTGCCGCATATGATCAGGCCGTGGCGCAGTACCGGGAGACGGTCCTCCAGGCGTTCCGGGAGGTGGCTGACGTGCTGAAGGCGCTGGAATCCGACGCCGTGACGCTCAAGGCGCAGGCGGAGGCCGAGGCGGCCGCGCGCGAAAGCCTCGACCTCGCGCAGAAACAGTTCCGCTACGGTGCGTCGAGCTATCTGTCGCTTCTCAACGCGCAGCGCCAGTACCTTCTGGCGCGGATCGGCCTGGTCCAGGTCCAGACCCTGCGGTATTCCGACACCGCGGCGCTCTTCCAGGCGCTCGGGGGGGGGTGGTGGAACCGGGAGCCGGAAGGCGATGCGAAACCGACATCCAGGGAACGACTGGAAAATCCCGATACCGGAGTCGTCCGACCATGAAAAAGCGCATCCTGTTGGCACTTCTTGGGTTGGCTATCGTCATCGGCGCGCTGGCCGCCGTCAAGGCCCTGCAGATCCGGGCGATGGTCGCGGAGGGAAAAAAGAACGTGCCTCCGCCGGAAACGGTGACCACCGCCGTGGCCACCGCGGAATCGTGGGAGACATCCCTGACCGCGGTCGGATCCCTGACCGCCGTCCAGGGGGTTACCGTGGCCGCCGAGCTTTCGGGGAAGGTCGCGGAGATCGCCTTCGAGTCGGGAACGAAGGTGAAACGGGGAGATCTGCTGATTCGCCAGGACACAAGCGTGGAAGAGGCCCAGCTGCCCGGCGCCCAGGCACAGGCGATCCTGACGCAGACCATCCTCTCCCGCGACGCCAAGATGCTTGCTGAACAGATCGTTTCTCAGGTCGACTACGACACCTCCGTCGCGAACCACGAGCAGGCGACGGCTCTGGTCGACCAGATCCGCGCGACCATCGCCAAGAAGACGATCCGGGCCCCTTTCGGCGGCCGTCTGGGCATCCGGCAGGTAAACCTCGGCCAGTTGCTCCGCGAAGGCGATCCCATCGTCACGCTGCAATCCCTCGACCCGGTCTACGTCGATTTCACCTTTCCCCAGCAGGAGATGGCCCGGTTGCGCCCCGGCCTGCCGGTGCGCGTGACGTGCGATTGCCTGCCCGGTCTTGTGATCGATGGGCGCATGACGGCCGTCACCCCGCTGGTGGATTCGGATACCCGCAACATCCAGGTGCAGGCGACGGTGGGGAACCGGGAGGAAAAGCTCCGGCCGGGGATGTTCGTCAACGTGGCGGTCGGCCTCCCGGTTCGGCAAAAGGTGCTGGCCATTCCGGCCACGGCGGTGTTTTACGCTCCTTACGGGAACTCCGTTTTTGTCGTCGACGACGACAAGGAGGGAGGAGGAGGGAAGACGCTGCGTCAGCAGTTCGTGCGACTCGGGAAGAAACGGGGGGACTTCGTGGCCGTCACCGACGGCCTGAAGGAAGGGGATACCGTCGTCAGCACCGGCGTATTCAAGCTGCGCAACGGCCAGGCGGTGGTGGTCGACAACACGCTCGCCCCGCCGTTCCGGGAAAACCCCAGACCAAAGAACAGCTGACCGATGAAATTCACCGACCTGTTCATCCGCCGTCCCGTCCTGGCCCTTGTGGTCAACCTGGTCATCATCATCGCCGGGCTGCAGGCGATCCGGACCCTGAACGTCCGACAGTACCCGCGCAGCGAGAACGCGACGGTAACCGTCACCACCGTATATATCGGCGCGAGCGCCAATCTGGTGCGCGGCTTCGTCACCTCGCCGCTGGAGCGCGCCATCGCCGCCGCCGACGGCATCGAGTACATGGAGTCGCAGAGCGCCCTCGGCCTCTCCACCATCAGTGCGCGCCTCCGGCTCAACTACGATTCCACCAAGGCCCTGGCCGAGATCAGCTCCAAGGTGGACCAGGTGCGCCGGGACCTCCCCCCGGAGGCGGAGGTGCCCGTCATCAACATCGAGTCGGCCGACAGCCGGTTCGCCTCGGCGTACCTTAGCTTCAGTTCCGATATCCTAAAGCAGAACGAGATTACCGATTATCTCGTGCGTGTCGTGCAACCCCGCCTTTCCGCCATTCCGGGGGTGCAGCGCGCCGACATCCTCGGCGCCCGCACCTTCGCCATGCGGATCTGGCTGAAACCCGACCGGATGGCGGCCCAGGACATCAGCCCGGCCCAGGTGCGCCAGGCCCTGGCGGCCAACAACTTCCTGGCCGCTCTCGGCAGGAGCAAGGGAGAATACATCCAGGTCAACCTCATCGCCGACACGGACCTCCGCACGGTCGACGAGTTCCGGCGCCTGGTCGTGCGCCAGCGCAACGGGACCATCGTGCGGCTTAGCGACATCGCCGACGTGGTGCTGGGCGCCGAAGACTACGACGCCGAGGTCCGGTTTTCCGGACAGACCGCGGTGTTCATGGGGATCTGGCCGCTCCCCAACGCCAACTCTCTCGACGTTATCAAGCGGGTGAGGTCCGAGATGGTGTCTATCGGGCAGGACCTGCCGACGGGACTGGAGAGCCGCGTGGCCTATGACGCCACCAACTACATCTCCAACGCCATCCGCGAAGTGCTCAAGACCCTGGGCGACACGCTGA
This sequence comes from Desulfuromonadaceae bacterium, assembly GCA_003250235.1. GTDB lineage: Bacteria > Desulfobacterota > Desulfuromonadia > Desulfuromonadales > SZUA-540 > SZUA-540. The sequence continues at coordinate 3,135 of QKGY01000147.1, read as the reverse complement.
TGATCGTCATGGTCGTCATTTTCCTGTTTCTCGGCTCCTTCCGTTCGGTCCTGATCCCGGTGGTGGCGATCCCGCTGTCGCTGATCGGCGGCGTCTTCCTCATGCAGCTCTTCGGGTTCACCGTGAACCTCCTCACCCTGCTGGCCATCGTTCTCTCGGTCGGTCTGGTGGTCGACGACGCCATCGTGGTGGTGGAAAACGTGGAGCGCCATATCCGGGAGGGGATAACGCCCATGGAGGCGGCCCTGATCGGCGCCCGCGAACTGGTGGGGCCGATCATCGCCATGACCATCACCCTGGCGGCGGTCTACCTTCCGATCGGTCTGCAGGGGGGGCTGACCGGTTCGCTCTTCCGGGAGTTTGCCTTCACGCTGGCGGGAGCGGTCACGATCTCCGGGATCGTGGCCCTGACGCTGTCGCCGGTCATGTCGGCCAGCCTTCTCAAGCCCGGGATCGGGGAACGAGGCCTGGCCGGCCGCATCACCCGCGACTTCGAACGCCTGAGAAACCTGTACGGCCGCCTTCTCGACGCCACCCTGGCGGCGCGTCCGGCGATCTACGTGGTCTGGGTCGTCGTGTCCCTCGCCGCGGTTCCGATGTACGTCATGTCCGCCAAGGAGCTTGCGCCGCTGGAGGACCAGGGGGTCATCTTCGGCATACTCGACGCGTCCGCCAACTCCACCCTCGACCAGAACAGCTTCTTCGCCGCGGAGGTCAACCGGGTCTTCCATAGCGAGCCGGAAACCGACTTCACCTTCCAGGTCACCTTTCCCAGCACCGGGTTCGGCGGCATGGTCGTCAAACCGTGGGATGAGCGCAAGCGGACCATCTTCCAGATCCTGCCCGACGTCCAGCGAAAGCTGCAACGGATTCCCGGCGTCCGGATCTTTCCGACAACCCCGCCGGCGCTCCCCGGCGGCGGCGATTTTCCGGTGGAATTCATCCTGGCTTCGACGGCCGAGACGGGGGAGATCCTCGAATTTGCGAAGCAGCTGCAGGGGAAGGCCATGCAGAGCAGGATGTTCGCCTTCCCCCCGGTGATCGACGTCAAGATCGATCAGCCCCAGGCCGAATTCGTCATCGACCGGGACAAGGTGGCCTCCATGGGACTAAACCTGGGGCAGATCGCCGGCGACCTGGGGGGGATGGTGGGAGGCGACTTCGTAAACCGGTTCGACATCTCCGGCCGCAGCTACAAGGTCATTCCACAGATCCAGCGGATCGACCGCCTGAACCCCGCCCAGCTCAAGAATGTCTACGTCACGGGTCCGAACGGCGGGCTGGTTCCCTTAAGCACCTTTGCCACCCTGCGCGAATCGGTCGTTCCCCGTTCGCTCAACCGGTTCCAGCAGCTGAACGCGGTCAAGATCAGCGGCGTGGCCGTCCGGCCGCTGGACGAGGCGTTGCGCTTCCTGGAGGACGAAGCGGCGAAGATCCTGCCCAAGGGCTACGTCATCGACTACACCGGCGAGTCCCGCCAGCTGCGTACCGAGGGGAACAAATTCCTGCCTGCCTTCGGCCTGGCCGTCATCCTGATTTTCCTGGTGCTGGCGGCCCAGTTCAACAGTTTCCGGGACCCCTTCGTAATCCTGGCGGGATCGGTGCCGCTTGCCATGTTCGGGGCGCTTCTTTTCACGTTCCTGAAGATGCCCGACCCGAACGTACCGTTCTGGACTCATGGCTGGACCACCACCCTCAACATCTACTCGCAGGTCGGGCTGGTGACCCTGGTCGGCCTGGTGTCCAAGAACGGCATCCTGATCGTCGAGTTCGCCAACCAGTTGCAGCTCCAGGGCCTGCCAAAGCTTGCAGCCGTGCGCCAGGCGGCCATGATCCGCCTCCGCCCGATCCTCATGGTCAGCGCCGCCACCATTGGCGGCCACTTTCCGCTGACCCTGGTCACCGGCGCGGGTGCCGCCGCCAGGAATTCCATCGGTCTGGTGCTGGTCGGCGGCATGTTCGTCGGCACCTCCTTCACCCTGTTCATCATCCCCTCCATCTACATGCTCATCGCGCGCGACCACGGGAAGGACCGGGAGGACGGCATGGCCGTCGTGGCGACGGATGTCTGAAATTCCGGACAACGGATGCAGGGCGGCTGAAGTCGCCCTGTGACGGGTTGCCTCTTCCCGGGTGGCTCCCGCAAGGATTCGGGAACCAAACCGGGGCGATCGGAGACTAATGGAGGAGGGACGCAATACGCCCTCGACGGCCCGGGTCGGACAACCGATCGAAGGATGAGAAATTGAAATCAGGAAAAGGCGTGATCATCCTCTCGATTATCGCAGGGGTGGTCACGTGGATCTCCAACGCAATCGTCGAACGGCTCTATTACTACGGCCCGACGAGAAATTTCTGGGATCTTCTCCTGCTCGATATCCCCCCCGAAGAATTCTACGACCGGATCATCACCATGGCCGCATTTCTCCTTCTCGGAATCATCGTCGCCCGAATGCTCGAAAAGCGGATCGCCTCGGAGGCAAGGCTGAAAGCCCTGGCCGCGGAACTGGAGCGGAGCAACAGCGAACTGGAGCAGTTTGCCTACATGGCGTCGCACGACCTCAAGGAACCTCTTGTCACCGTCGGAGGGTACCTGCGGCTTCTGGAACGACGACACAGACAGGCGCTGGATGAGAACGCGACCGGATACCTCCGCAATGCCCTGGAGGGCATCAGGCGGCTGGAGCAGCTGATCGGAGATCTGCTGAGCTATTCCCGGGCAGGGACCCGCGTGAAGGAGTTTCGGCCCGTGGACCCTTCCGCCATTCTCGACACCGCTTTGGCCAATCTCTCCGGAGTGATCAAAACACGGAACGCGGTGGTTACCCGCGATCCCCTTTGCGAAGTCATGGCGGACGGCACCCAGTTTCTCCAGCTGTTCCAGAATCTCATCAGCAACAGCATCAAGTTCTGCCGCGATCCATCGCCCCGGATCCACGTTACCGCTCTCCGGAATGACAAGAACGAAACGGTGTTCTCCGTACGGGACAACGGAATCGGGATTGCGCCGGAGCACACCGAAGAGATCTTCCTGGTATTCCGGAGGCTTCACGACCGGAAGGAGTTTCCCGGGACGGGAGTCGGCTTGGCGACCTGCAAGAAAATCGTGGAGCGGCATGGCGGGCGAATCTGGGT
>QKGY01000321.1 GCA_003250235.1 Desulfuromonadaceae bacterium | reverse complement strand
TGTTTGCGACAAGGCGGGAGAATGTGATCTGCAGGATCTTACCTTTCAGTATGAAGTGGTTAAAAACCGCTTTGAAGGGGTCAAGTTCGATCTTCCTACCGACGAGGTGAACCCTCTTATCGAACGCAATATGAATCGCTGTGTACTTTGCGGCAAGTGTGTTCGTGTATGTGACGAAATTGTGGGTTACGGTTCGTACTCATTTATTAATCGTGGCTTTGAAACGAAAATCGCCACGGCATATGACCGGGGTCTTAACTGCGAGTTCTGCGGTCAGTGCGTTTCCATGTGCCCCGTTGGCGCAATCCTTCCCAGACCGTTCAAATTCAAAGCCCGTCCGTGGCAGCTCAAAGAAGTGGATACCGTCTGTGGTTATTGCGGTAACGGCTGTACGGTGACCCTTGGTGTTCTTAAGGATAAAGTGGAGACCATCCGCTTTAACGACAAAACCGGGGTTAATGACGGTAACCTTTGCATTCGCGGGCGATTTGGCTACGGATATATTCATCATGAAGACCGGCTTAAGAAGCCTCTCCTCCGTAAAGATGGACAGCTTGTAGAGGTTGAGTGGGACGAAGCCCTTGAGGCCGTTGTCCAGGGATTCACAAAGGCCAAAGCGGACAAAGGGATGGGAATTCTGTCCGGAGCACGGATGACCAACGAGGAGCTGTTCCTCCTGAAGAATCTCGCAAAGACCCTGGGCACCGAGAATCTCGATCATTCCGGCGGTGAGTGCTACAAGGGAGTGACCGAAGGCCTGCTGGAGACTCTCGGCGTTAAGGCCTCTACGGGCACTTTCCCTCAGGTGGAAGCTTGCGACGCGATTCTGGCTATTCGGTCTGATTTCTATGAAACGCATCCCGTTTTCGGCATGGTAGTCAACCAAGCCGTAAAGCGTCATGAGGCACACCTGTTCGTCGTTTCAGATAAAAAAGGGAAGTTCTCAAAACTCCCTCATGCGGAAACCCTGCTGACCAAGCCCGGTATGGAGGTCAATGTCCTCAACGCCATGGCCAAAGTTCTTATGGACGAAGGTCTTGCCGTGACGGATGGGGTTGATGGACTTGCTGAACTCAAATCCGCATTGGAAAAATACACCCCCGAGTCCGTTGAGGCACAAACCGGTGTTTCTGCTGCAGCAATTCGCGAGGCGGCGAAAACTCTTGCCGCATCCAAGAAGAGTGCCATCCTGCTCGCTTATGGTTTGCCTTACACCGCTCAGAGCAAAGAGTTGGCGGTCGCTGCAGCAAATCTGGCCATTCTTACTGGTAATGCCGGTCGTGAAGGTTCCGGACTCTATCTGTGTGGCGAAAAATCCAACAGCCAGGGTGCCATCGATCTGGGTATTCTCCCCCAGGGCAGTGGACTTGGCGCACAGGCCATGCTCGAAGCAGCAAACAGCGGCAAGCTTTCTGCCCTGTACGTCGTCGGTGAAGATGTCATGACCTCTTATCCCGATCGGTCAAAGGTGGAATCGGCGCTCAAGAATGTGCCATTCCTGGTCGTGCAGGATATTTTCCTGTCACCTACGGCTCAGGAAGCAGACGTGGTCCTGCCGGCAGCGTCCTTTGCCGAAAAGGACGGCACCTTCACCAACGCCGAACGCCGTATCCAGAGGGTCCGTAAGGGTGTAGAGAGCCCTGGCAGCGCAAAAACGGACTTCGAAATTTTCGAACTTCTCTCGTCACGTCTCGGGAAGAAAGTAACTTATACCGGTCCTGCTGCCGTGTTTGCCGATATCGCATCAAATGTCCCTGAATATGCTGGGATTGAGTTGAAAGCTATTGGCGCGCAAGGGACTGTCTGGGGTGGTGAAATCCTCGCGCCCAAAACCAAAAAAGTAGTTGCCGTCTCCGGGGCTGACGCTGTCGCAGGCAAATTCGTCTTAGTGACTGGCAGCACTCTGTATCACAGCGGGACGATGTCCACCAAAGCCAAAGGTCCCCTGGCCGTGGTTGCAGAACCATACATTGAACTGGGGCAGGCCGATGCGGCATCTCTGCAAGTTAAGGATGGGGATGTCATCACAATCAAAGGCGATGGCGTTGAACTTAAACTCAAAACCAAAGTCGACCGGCGTTTGCCTCAGGGGGTCGTATTCGCTCCCTATCACTTCGCTTCAGCCGGTATCAACAAAATTTACAAGGGGCAGGCTGCTGTTGCCGTTGAGCTGAGCAAGTAAACGGACCATTTCTCTTCGGAGGATCTATGGAGTGTCCGAAATGCAAGGCGACTGTTGGTTCAAAAGCACGATATTGTGATCAGTGTGGAGTAAACCTCGAGCAGAATGCGGAGTTCCTGCATGAAAAGGCCCTGGACAATTACCACCGGGGGCAGATAGATGCGGCGCTTAAGCTGTGGGATGACGCAATCAGCGTAAAGGGGGATTTCACCAAAGGGTATTACTACCGAGGGCTGGCGTTATATGATCGTGGTGACCTGCAGGAAGCGGTTGTCGCTTTCAAAAAGGCACTCGCGGATAAGGAAGAGAATTTTCGGGTCTTTTTTAAATTGGGCATGGCTCAATATGGCCTCGGAGACCTTGAAGGAAGCATCCGCAGTTATTTGCAGGCCCTTAGACTTAACCCGGGAAGCGCAGAAACACATTACAGGCTGGGGTTGTCATACCTGAGAAACTCTGACCTGGAAAAAGCACAAGGAGCCTTGGAAAAGGCTATTGAGATCAACCCGAAGTATACACGGGCGCTATATATCCTGGGAATTGTCCTGTCTCAAAAGGGGGAGTCCGAAAAAGCCATCCAGCAGTTCCACACCGTCGTTGAGATCAGTCCTTCTTATACGGCGGCACGGTTTGACCTCGGTATGGCGCACTATCGTGCGGGGAACCTTGAGGAAGCGATACAGGAATTCAGAACAGCGGCATCGAACAACGAGCGATTTACCCCGGCTCATTATATGCTCGGGGAAGCATTGCGCAAGTCTGGTGCTCTGGATCAAGCCATCAGTTGTTACAACGAAGTATTAAAGCTTAACCCGAAAGATGTTGAAACATATCTGCGCCTAGCAGAGTGCAATATGCAGCTGGATCTTCTTGATGCCGCAAAAGAGGCGGTGAAGAAAGCTCTTCACTACAATCCTGGGCACCGGGAAGCGCAATATCTGATGAAGCACCTGGGAGAGATGACCACGCCGCATAAGCCTGGTTTTTAAGTAAGTTGTTTTTTGTTATAGAGAGCACGTCTTAATCGATCAAGGAAGAGGATTGTCATTATGCCTGAAGTGTTGAGCCTCTCAAACAATGTCCCCCTGTTCTTGGCAAGTATGCTGGTAAAAATTCTTGCCGTATTTGTGGTGGTGATTCTCATCGTCGCCTATGCCACATGGGTAGAGCGTAAGGTGATCGGTCACATGCAGACTCGCCTCGGACCGATGCAAACTGGTTGGCACGGCTTGCTGCAGCCTATCGCGGATGGTCTCAAGCTCTTCTTCAAAGAAGACATCATTCCGACCGAGGCCACCAAGGTGCCGTTTGTCCTGGCGCCGATGATGATTCTTGTTCCGGCATTCATCACGATCGCAGTCGTTCCTTTCGGTCCAGACGTCACTCTGTTTGGTTATACCATCCCGCTGCAGATATCCGATCTCAATGTCGGAATCCTCTATATCTTGGCCATGGCCGGCCTCGGTGTATACGGGATCGTTTTGGCTGGCTGGTCGTCAAACAACAAATACTCCCTGTTGGGTGGAATCCGCTCTTCGGCCCAGATGGTGTCCTACGAATTGGCAGCAGGTCTTTCCATTATTGCCATCTTCATGCTTTCCCAGACGTTGAGTCTGAGGGGCATTGTCGAAGCGCAAACGGGACCCCATCCGCTCTTTTCGTTCCTTCCCAACTGGTACATTTTGTCTCAGCCTCTGGCTTTCGGCCTTTTCGTCATCGGATCGCTGGCTGAAATCAACAGAACGCCTTTCGACCTCCCGGAGGCAGAAACGGAACTCGTCTCCGGTTTCTGCACCGAGTACTCTTCCATGAAATACGCTCTCTTTTTCATGGCTGAGTATGCCAATATGGTCGTTATTTCCGCCATTGCCGCGACGCTGTTCCTGGGAGGCTGGGCTGGCCCGTTCTTCGGCCCGATCAACCTTCTGATTAAGGTATTTGCCTTCATGTTCTTCTTCATCTGGATCCGCGCAACCTGGCCTAGGGTTCGTTACGATCAGCTGATGTATCTCGGCTGGAAGGTTTTCTTGCCTCTGGCACTGGCGAATATTGTGGTCACCGGCATCGTCGTTCTCGGGATGCAATAATCATTAAACCTGACAAGAGGATAGGCCCATGTTCAAAGAGTTTATTAAAGGTCTGAGCATCACCTTCAAGCATTTACTGCCGGGAAATTCGACCACGGTTCAATACCCCAAGCAGAAATTGCAGCCCTCTGATCGGTTTCGTGGACTGCATCGCCTTGTGCCGGCCCATGACAGAGAGAAATGCGTTGCATGCTATCTCTGCCCCACAGTATGCCCCGCTAAGTGCATCACGGTAGAGTCTGCAGAAAACGAGAAAGGGGAGAAGTACCCCAAGGTTTACCAGATCGATCTGTTGCGCTGCATCTTCTGTGGCTACTGCGTTGAGGCCTGTCCCGTAGAAGCGATTGAGATGACGGGTGAATACGAGCTGGCCAACTACAAGCGTGAAAACTTCACCTTCACCAAAGAGCGACTTCTCAAGTAATAGGTATAGGAGCTGAACCCATGGAACTTCTCTTTTTCTATTTGGTCGCCTTGGTCGCGGTCGTTTCCGGAATCCTGGTGGTTACCTGTAAAAGCCCTGTTAACAGTGCGATTTCGTTGGTAATGACCTTCGTCTGCCTGGCAACTTTCTATGTTATGCTCCAGGCCCCCTTTATGGCCGCTATTCAAATAATGGTATATGCGGGCGCTATCATTGTGCTCATTATATTCGTTATTATGTTGCTCAACCTCGGAACGGCAGTCATGAAAAAAACTTCCCATAGTATCGCCGGCGCGGCGCTGCTGGGAGTTATTATGCTTCTTCAGGCGACCTATGTTCTGAATCGCAGTGCGGTAACAGGGACCCAGGGGGATATCACCCCGGACCTGGTTACCACGATGGGGCATACGGAACTAATTGGGCGTAGCCTTTTTACAGACTTCCTGCTCCCATTTGAAATTGCATCGATCCTGCTCCTGGTAGCAATCATTGGCGCCGTGGTGCTGGCTAAGAAAGACGTTTAGTTACCAATTCGGACAGGATAAGGAGATAGATCATGATTACCGTTCACCATTACCTCGTACTCAGTGCGATCCTGTTTTCCCTGGGAACCTTCGGGGTGCTGACACGAAAGAATGCCATCGTCATCTTCATGTGCATAGAATTGATGCTCAATGGTGTTAACCTCTCGTTCATTGCACTTTCCCATTATCTTGGAAGCATGGATGGGCAGATTTTCGTATTCTTCGTCATGACTGTTGCTGCTGCGGAGGCCGCCGTCGGCCTGGCTCTGATGATCGCCTTCTTCCGCAACAAGGAGTCCATCGAGGTCGAAGAGTTCAACCTGCTTAAATGGTAATTGCTCCCAGTTTTAAGGGTTTAATCCGCTTAGAGGAGAGATAGATGTACGACAAACTGTGGCTGATCCCATTCTTTCCCCTGCTGGGGTCCATCTTCAATGGACTTTTCGGCGCGAAGATCAAGAATGAGAAGGTAATAGGGACCATCGGTACCCTGGCGATTGCCTCTTCTTTCGTGGTCTCAACCAACTATTTCCTTCAGCTTCTCAATGACCCGGTTAAGGTTCATGAGAACGTGATCGGCTCCTGGATGTCGATTGGCACCCTTCAGGTGGATTGGGGTTTTCTCCTCGACCCTCTTTCAGCCCTGATGATCATGGTTGTTTCCGGAGTCGGATCTCTGATCCATCTGTACTCGATCGGATACATGCACGGCGAAGACGGGTTCTTCAGATACTTCTCATATCTGAACCTGTTCTGCTTTTCCATGCTGATGCTGGTGCTGGGGAATAACGCCCTGGTTATGTTTATCGGCTGGGAAGGCGTGGGTCTGTGCTCCTACCTCCTCATCGGATATTACTATCATAAGAAAAGCGCTGGCGACGCGGCCAAGAAAGCCTTTGTTGTCAACCGTATCGGCGACTTCGGTTTCCTGATCGGATTGTTCACCCTGTTCTGGACTCTGGGCAAGGACCACGGGGTCTGGACATTGAACTTTGTCCAGATTGCCGAACATGGTCATCTTCTCGGGACCGGAAGCGCTGTTGTCACCCTGGTGACTCTCTGCTTCTTCTTGGGGGCCACTGGTAAATCCGCCCAGATTCCCCTCTATACCTGGCTTCCTGACGCCATGGAAGGTCCGACCCCTGTTTCCGCTCTGATCCATGCGGCAACCATGGTAACCGCCGGTGTTTACATGATCGGCCGAATGAACGGTCTTTTCGCCATGGCCCCCGATACCATGATGGTCATCGCCATCGTTGGTGCGGCTACGGCGATTTTCGCAGCCAGCATCGGTTTGGCCCAAAACGACATCAAACGCGTTTTGGCTTACTCCACCGTCTCCCAGCTCGGGTACATGTTCCTGGCCATGGGCGTTGGGGCTTTCACGGCCGGTATCTTCCACCTGATGACGCATGCTTTCTTCAAGGCGTGTCTCTTCCTCGGTTCCGGTTC
>QKGY01000385.1 GCA_003250235.1 Desulfuromonadaceae bacterium | reverse complement strand
TCGGGCCAGTCCTTGCGGACGGCCATAGCCAGGGGATCGGAACCATAGGGAGCCGGAGCGGCCACCTTCAGGTTGACCAATCCGTCCTTTTCAATCACATAGGTCCCCACGGCGAGGTTGCCGACATAGGCGTCCGCCGCGTTCATGGACACGGCCTTGAGGGCTTCCACCGTATCGGCAACGTCCCTGAACCGCACCTCCGGGAGATCCCTCTTGAGCCACTCCCGGGTGATAAAGCCTTTCTCGACCGCAACGGTCTTGTCTTTGAGATCCGAGAGCTGCCCGATGAATCCCGTGTCCTTGCGGGAGAAGATCACCCAAGGGAAGTTGATGTAATCGTGGGTGAAATTCATGTCCGCTTCGCGCTCGGGAGTGTGTGTGACCAGCAGGATAAGATCAATCCCCTCTCGCCGGCGCAATCCGTCCATAGACTCGGCCCAGGTCAGATCCACCGGCACAAAGGTGATTCCCAGCTTTTCGCCGATCAGGTGGAGATAGTCGACCGCCATGCCCTGATAGCGGCCCTGGTCAAAAAATTCAAAGGGGGGGTAGGTCGCTGAAATACGGACGCGGACTTGGGGATGTTTGTGAAGCCAGGCCTGCTCGGAGGGGCTCAGCAATATGCGGGCACCCAAAACGGGCGAGGCGGAGAACGCATAAAGGCACGAAAGCACTATAAAAAGTGAGAGGATGACCCTTTTCACGCGTTCTCCTCTGGAACCCTTTACGAAAAAGGTGGCGGGAATAAAGATACGTTAACGATAGCGCCTTTTTGGATCAAATCAAACAAAAACGGTCATAAAATGGCGACATGGAGAAAAGGCAGGAAATCAGGCCTGCTTACCCATGTCCCGGTGCAGTTCCTGGCGCAAATGATGGGCAATGGGACCGACCAGTCCCTGTTTGATGGTGAAGCCATCCACACGAACGACGGGCATGACTTCCAGAGAGGTGGAGGTGATAAAGACTTCGTCGGAGAATTTGAGGTCTTGCAGTCGGAATTCGCCGGTGACAACGCGCAGATTGAGCTTCTCCTCACATAGCCGCATGATGGTGGCGCGGGTCACCCCTTCGAGAAGACCGGTGGAGACATCGGGGGTGAAAACCCACTGGTCGCGGGTCCAGAAGATATTGGAGGAAGCCCCTTCGCAGATATGGTCACGGTTGTTGAGCATGACTACTTCGAAGACTCCGGCGGCCTTGGCCTCAAGCTTGCCGAGCAGGCTGTTGAGATTGCTGATCGACTTGATTTTGGGGCTGATCGATTCGGGGGCATTGCGCCGGGTCCGCGCCACATGCAGGGAAATACCCTGCTGGTAATGCGCGGGATCGAACCCCTGAAACTCCCTGCCGATGACGAGACAGGTCAGAGAATCCCCCAGGTCGCGACGAAAACCGATCTCCCCACGCCCACGGGTGATGGTAATGCGGTAATAGGCGTCGTTGAGACCATTTCTCTGCCGTAACTCGAGCAGGACCTCCTCAAGCTGTTCGCGGCTGAGGTTCAGGGGGTAGTTGAGCGCCTCGGCAGACTGGCACAGACGCTGATAGTGCTGGGGAAACTGGTAGAGCCGATCGCCTACGGAACGGAAACTCTCGAAGATGCCGTCGCCGTAGAGAAACCCCTGATCGAACACGGAAACGACCGCTTCCTCGGCAGGGACAAACGCGCCGTTCAGATAGACCTCGTTCATGGCTTGTCTCCGGTTTTTTGCTGGT
>QKGY01000194.1 GCA_003250235.1 Desulfuromonadaceae bacterium | reverse complement strand
CCGATGCGTTTGATCGGCTTCGTGACCCGAACTGATTTTCACGATCTGCCGGAAGGGATTGGTCGCGAGGGGGAGGTCGCCGTCTATCTGCCCCTCTCCTATCAGATCGGCGGCTATACGGTGATGGTGCCGCGCACGGCGGTCACGCCCGTGAATATCTCCATGCAGCGTGCCATGGGGTTCGCCGTCACCGGCGGCATGTTCACGGAAAAGGGCCGCAATCATCGGCCTCACGACTAGCAGGCCGGTTCCCCCGCAAACAGACTCCCATCAAAACAGATCCTTTCGCCCCGACGCACCTGATCGCGCAGGGCGGCGAGGCGTTGCTCCCTGAAGTGAGGGCTGCCCGAATCGGGCAGCCCTTTTTTCTTTCTAATTTTCGGCAGACTGGATTGTCAGCAGGTTGGCTCTGTCTGTTTGATTAAGCATCTGGTCCGAGTATTCGGGATTGATCGTGTACCAGCATTTGCCTGTGAAATACGCATGCAGATCTTCACTTTTGAAGCTGCGACCATAACGGGCGAAGATTTCATTGCGCATGAGTCGCAGCTCTTTTTTGCTCTTTCCCTTCACGTTCCCAGCGGATAACGATCGATCATGATCGAACAAATAGTCGTTGCTGCACTTTTGGGTTTCTGTTGCTGTGGAAGGTGCCTGGACCGATGTGGGTTGGACAGATGAGGACTGGCCGGGGTTGAGAACCAGGGCCAGCTCAATGTCGTTTTTAAGTTGGGTAATGCGTGTGTTGGCAGGAGCATATTTACTGGCCAGTTCGATATATTCTTTGGCTTCAGCGTACTGACTGCCTTGGTTAAGGGACTCGGCGAGCATGAAGTACTTTTGCGAAGCATTGTAATCGTCATGCCCCTTGGCATAAAGGTTTGCAAGTTCCTTGGTGCTCTGAAAATCGAACCCGAGCAATTTGTTCTGGGCTTCCAGGAGGCCTATGTATTGATTCTCCTCGGAAAATCCGGATAACGGGGTCGGACTGGATTTGTATTCAACAACTTTCACGGTTTTAGGCAGCTCCCCTTCTGAGAAATCTTCCCTGATCTTGTAGCCAAAAAGGAGGTTGCCATCAAGGACAGGACCATGAATGAGCGTAGAATCAGGGCTGAACTTCAGATAGTCAAGGGCATTCCTCAATCCCTCACGGTTGTCTTTTTTCGACACGTAGCGGATCAGCAACGTTGGAAAGATATGGACGCTGGTCTGTATATCCCTGAGTTTGGACCAGAGAGCATCCGCTTCCTTGAGTTCATTGTTGTTGATCGTATGGGCCATGTAGAGATAGAGGAGTTCGTCATAATATCTGGAATAGGTGAATTCTTTGATGTCGATAAGCTTTTTCGCCTGGTTCCACTTCTTCTCCTCCGGCATCTTGTCAAGGATGTCCAAGGCATTGATGAGTTTGACGTCTACCGCACTTTTGTCGGCTGAGCCGGTGATTGAATCAAGCCGTTCGACGGATGCTTTCAACCCGGCCTCGGCGGTCATCGGCAGGGCAGAGAGAGCGCCGAAGATCAGCGCACAGGCAAGTAGCGGAAGAAATCTGAGGTGTTTCATTGGAGCCTCCTGTTAGGGTGCCGGAATCGGCAGCAATTCATTGTCAGCGTAAAGGTCGGCAAGCTTTTTACGGAGACCGGTCATAAAGTCTGTTCCGGGGTCAATTTTACGGGTGCGGTATTTAGGGTCTTTCTCAAGAAAAAGCGGGGAGCCCTCAAAGTTGAGGTATTCGTAATGACCGAGCAAATAGTGGATGCCGGGAAACCTTTGTTTGAGGGTGCGCACTAGAAAGGCGTTGGCTTCAAGCTGAGCCTTGGTTAACGAGCCTTTTGCGCCGCCGACATTTTCGATGCCGATGGCGCAGTGGTTAAGTCCGATAACGTGACGCGCGAAGAACGTTTCCGGCAGAAGTTGGTAGATGCTGCCATCCGTGTCAATCAGGAAATGGGCTGAAACATTCAGTTGTCCCCCGGAGTGAATTTCCTTGCGGTAACCTGGCAGGGTTTCGCTTTGAAAGATCCGGTAGGAAGCCTCCAGTCCGTCGACGGCGGTCCAGTGCACCACGATCATCTGGGGTTGGATCCGGGGTGTTTTTGTTGTGATGCCGTAATGGGCTTTGAGGTAATCAAGTGAAAGTGCAACGCGGGTATCGTTGACGGGTATCAACCGTGGAATAATGTGATTTGTTTTCTCCATGGCGTGTGCAGGTAAGACCGACAGGAGCATTAACAAGAGTCCCACGCCGACAAGGGCGCATTTCCCTGTAAAGGTTCGATGCTTTGCGGCAGAGATTATCTCTGGTGTTGAAAAAATAGGGACAGCAACGGATGTAGGCGCAGACGGGTGTAAGGATTCGATCATTTTCCCTCTTAGGTAGATAAATGGTGAAAGAAATTAAATTAAGTAGGGCACGACAGACTAAGCATGTACGAACAGAGGCCAGCCTACTGTCATGCTTCCTTTTGCTATGAGGTATTTTAGTTTGTAAAATAAGGACTTGGTCGTCGTTGCTAAGCGTCGATCACTTCGATGAATGGTACTTCAATGCCTTTCGGATAACACCCGCAAAACTGCCCGCTTGCATCTTCGTAGGCGGGTCGATAGGCGCTATGAAGTTGCTTTCTGAAAACCGAATGGCCATAAAAAAATGATTTGCTTATTGAAGTAAGGCTTCACATGCGAAATCGAAATTGCTTTGTACCTGTATGCTATTTGTCTTTGTAATAGGGAAGATCAATTGAGAATCAATGATTAATAGATAGGGATGATCATATCGAATATAAACTTTGAGCGCTATCAGGAAATCCCTGAGTCACGCTGATGGACTCGTTTCTTCTTACGTATCTGGGATGAGATTTGGCGGGCGCTGCAGAAGGGGCTTATGTTCTTGGATATTGGTCTTTGCAGGATTTTTTTAGCCGAGGATGCGATCCTCCCATTTCGTGGCGGGACTCTTTTCGTGATACGGCTCGAACCCCTCACATTTCAAGGCTCATTGAGGAACAGCCCTTCATCAAAACAAATCCTTTCGCCCCGACGCACCTGATCGCGAAGGGCGGCAAGACGGCGGTCGAGCCGGTCGAGGTGTGCGAGCCCGGCCTTCTCCTCGGCACTGGTTTCCAGCACCGCGGCGATGGCCCCGTTGCGGATGACCAGGCGCCTGTCGCCCGACAGGGCCAGCAGCGGGTCGTGGGTGGCCATGAGCACGATTTTCTCCTCGCGCACCAGCAGCTCGAGGGCCCGCCGGCGGTCGACCCCGGCGTTTTCGATCTCGTCGATCAGAACGATGGGCGAGGCGCTGAGACACGCGACGTCGGCAATCATCAGAGCCCGGGATTGCCCGCCCGACAGGGCGGTGACCGGCGTGTCGCGGGTGAAGGGCTCGCCGGCCAGATCGACGGCAGTGGTGAAAATGCGTTCGATCATGGCGTCGATCCCCTCGACCATGCGGCTTTCCGCATGCATCTGCAGAAATTCCTCCACCGACAGATCCATCACGAAATTCATGTTTTGGGAGAGCTGGGCGACCAGACGCTGTTCCCCGGAGAGCCGGGCGCTTTCTGAAGGCGGGGCGTCATCGATCAGGATGTGCCGCCCGGTGGGTGTATCCCCCTGGGCCAGGCATTCGATATCGGCGAGCAGACGACTCTTCCCCGAGCCGGTGGGGCCGACGACGCAGACCACATCGCCGGGACGCAGGTCCACCCGAACCTCCTCGCCTCGTCCGCTTTTGTCATGCCCGCCGACAAGGGTGACCTTGCCGAGTTTGCGGGCGCCTTCGGCCCGGAAGCTTTCCATCTGGGCGATGAATCCGTCCAGGCGAGCAACCAGGGCGATGCGGTCGAGCCCCTGGTTTTCCAGCGAGTCGGCATCCAGGCTGTCGATGTAGTCTCCGAGGGAAAGGGAACCGGCAGGCAGGGGCAGCCCGTGGGCGGAGAAGAAATCGGCCAGGTACGGATAGCACCGCACAACCTCCGTGCAGGGCAGATGGAGGAGGTTTGGCGCGTTCATGAGAAATCCATGGTGCGGATGTTGCCGATCTGGCAGTCCTTGCCGACACGGGTTTCTCCGAGGCAGTAGGAACAGAGAGCCGCCGGCATGGAAAAACGCAGCCGTTCGCCGGCAAGGCTGTCGATCTCAGGGGCGTTTTCAATGTGGCGCTGCAGCAGAAGGCTGCCCTGGCCGGTCAGGCCGTTGACGGGCAAAACCGCAGCGCGAGGGTTGACCTGGCGGACGCGGAATGCGAACACTTCGCGCTCGGCCTGGGAGACGATGTCCCCCTTGGTGATCACCACCACATCGGCGGTTTTGAGCATCGGACCGATTTTGCGGGGGGTATGGACGCCGCTGAGGTTGTCGACGACACACACGGCCAGGATGGGATGCAGGTGGGGGGAGCAGCGGTTGCACAATCCGGCGCTTTCGCTGATGAGCAGGTCGAGTCCCTGTTTTTGCCCCCACTGAAGCGCCCCTTCGATGTTGGCGATAAAGAAGTGGTCGGGGCACAGTCCCCCGGCGAGACCGGTTTTGACCGGAAGCCCCGCTTTTTCGTAACGCTGCTGGTCGTCACTGGAAAGGCAGTCGAACTTGACCACGCCGACCTTAAGCCCCTGGACCCTCAAGCCTTCGGCCAATCGCAGGATCACCGAGGTTTTGCCGCTCGAAGGGGGCCCGGCGACGGTGACCAGTTTCATCCGACGATATCCTTGACGGCCGGCAGGAAAATGCCGTCAATGCGGCCGTTCACCTCGCGTAAGTCATTCTGACGCAGCCAGTCCCATCCCACCCACTTGAGAGGGGCGTCCTGCAGCTCGCCCTCGACGTCGGCATGAGGGACGGGAAACCGGGCTCCCACCAGGGCGCGGGCCAGTTCGGGGCCGGCCAGCCAGTCGAGAAGCGGCTTGAGTTCCTCGACCTTGTCCCGCTTGACCTGAAGGGTCACGGGGCTGGCCAGAGCGCCATCCGTCGGCCAGATGATCTTGATGCGGTCGCGGTTTTTCACCCGGTGGGCGAAGAACTCGGGCATGACGTACAAGGCGCTGCCCTGGCCGCTGTCGATGAGCTTCACCATCTGGGCCGGGTGAAGCCCCTGCTTCACATTGGGAGCGAGCTTGAGCAGGGCGTCCGCCCCGCCCTCCTTGAACAGGGGGAGCAGCACGGCGTGACAGAAAAAATCGGCGTTGCCTCGCAGGGTGATGTCACGGGACCACATCGGGTCGAGGACATCGGCCCAGCAGGTAGGGAGGGGGCGGTCGCCGCTCTTTTCCAGATCGGCGACGATCACCAGAGGGTTGACACCAAAGAGAAAGTATTCGCCCTTTTCGTCTTCGAGGCTCGCTTCGGCAAAGGCCCGGCTGGGAGCGACCTTGCCGTAGCCGACCAGATGCCCGGGCTCGACGAACCGTTTCATGAAACGGTGGGTGTAGAAAACGTTGAAGTCGGCGGAGACGATGATGTCGGGCAATTCCTCCACCGTCTCGATGGTATCGACGAACGGGTAGTAGGAGAGCTCCTGGTTGAGGTTGCCCTCGACCGCGTAGGTGATGTCGAGCCCCCGTTCTTTTTTGAGCTCTTCGAGAAAGGTGCCGAGCACCCGGCCGAAAGGAACCTTGAGCCCGCAGGGCATCAGGGCGAGCAGGGTGAGTTCGCCGGCCTTGCGGATATCCTTCAGCCCCGGCGCCTCGAGCAGCTCTTCCGTGACCATGGCCTCACGCAGCAGGCGAACGAAAGGTGCAGGAGCCTGCAGGCGGCTGCGCAGGGCCGTCCCCAGGGTGAGAAAAGGGGCCAGGGCCCGCAGCCCCTCGTCACTGACCAGGGTCTCCATCCCGTGGGCCACGAAGATCGGGCGCACCTCAGGGTGGCGTTGCAGCAGACTGGCTATGGTCAGATCGAGCAGGTCATCCATGGAGGCCCCATTTCAGCAAAGAAGGTGACAAGCTTTTCG
This sequence comes from Desulfuromonadaceae bacterium, assembly GCA_003250235.1. Classification (GTDB taxonomy): domain Bacteria; phylum Desulfobacterota; class Desulfuromonadia; order Desulfuromonadales; family SZUA-540; genus SZUA-540. Next base: position 720 of record QKGY01000194.1, on the reverse strand, counting down.
GCGCGGGGGTTGTGTACCCCCGTTGGCTGGACGGCCGCTTAGCTTGCCTTAGATTCCAGAGCGTCCAGGTCGATGTCGTTGCCCACCACGCCGGCGGCATCGGCACGGCACTGCTTGCAGTGGCGCGCCTGGGAGAGAATCAGCTCGGCCTGGTTGCGAACCATCTCGATCACCGCTTCGGAAGGGGGATCGATGTCCTTGAAGAGGCCGATGGGGATCACGGGGATGATGTTCATCATGCTGGCGCCCAGCTCCCTCACCTTGACGGCGAGTTCCAGGGTCTCGTGGTCATTGACGCCCGGAATGTACACGTGGTTGATCTTGACCAGAAGCCCGGCTTTGGCCGCCATCTCCACCCCTTTGAGCTGCTGCTTGAGAAGGATTTCCGCCCCTTCTTCGCCGCTGAGGCGATGGCCGTCGATTTTGATCCATTCGTAGACCTTGGCGCCGGTTTCCGGAGTCAGGGCGTTGATGGTGACGGTCAGGCTGTGCACATCGACATCGAGGATCTTGTCCAGCATCTCGGGCAGACGCAGCCCGTTGGTCGACAGACACAGGGTCATCTCGGGGAAGGCCTCGCGGACGAGCCTGAAGGTTTCAAAGGTTTTGGGATTGGCCAGAGGGTCGCCGGGGCCGGCGATGCCGACCACCTTGAGCTGAGCGCCTCCCGCCTTCTCCATGTGGGCCTTGACCAGGCGCACCCGCTCGACACCCTGAGCC
>QKGY01000002.1 GCA_003250235.1 Desulfuromonadaceae bacterium | reverse complement strand
GGGTGATCGAGGCTTTCCCGGCGCAGCAGGGCCGCCACGGCCTCATGACCGTCGGCGACAACCATTGCAAGGCCATACCTGCGCTCCAGGTGAATCAGGTAGCCGAGATTGCCGGAAACCCCGACGCCGAACCGGGCGATCATTCTCAGACGGGCTTCGTCCTCCAGATCGCGGGCCCATTCCTGGGTCGCCTCCACGTAGTGGGTGGGAAAGGCGACGACGGAGCGGTCAAGACTGTTCATGAAGAGGGTCCTGTCGATCGGTTCCAACTCGGCGAAATCCACGGCGCACCAGTCGCTCGGGCGGGTGGAAAGCAGCGCCCGGCAGGAGAAAGGCCGCTGCGCATAGATGCCGCAGCTCCCTTGAACATCCACAAAGGGACAGGGGCCGATCTCCTTGCGATGCCGCCGCAGAAAAGTCTTCAGATCGGCTACATCGCCCATAACGGCTTTGAGGCGCTCCACATAGAGAGACAGTGCCGTCTCCTGCTCAGGGGTCAGCACCGCAGCGATAGCCAGGGCCTCGGTCAGCGTAGTTTGTACGTTGAGCGTGCAGCAGTTCGCGCACCCCTTTCCGCAGAAAATCCTCCCTCCGCCATCCGCATAATCGCGGCACCACCCGTCGATCTTCCCGTCCAGATCGGACTGCCGCTGCCGAACCTCCTGCTGCAAGTCGCTCCACAGCCCCCGATGGGCGTCGTTCCCGCTCATTTTCCCCCTTACCTTTTCCGCTCCGATGAGCTACCGTTGAAGAAAGAGGACTCCCCCCCGACAAAGGAAGAATCCGGCATGGATGGTGTTTTCTGGCTGGGCATTGTCGTTTTGATCGTTTACAGCCTGGTGGCCGTGGTGTCCTACGAAGGAAACCGCCTCATCCGGTTTCTGCGCGAGGTGACTCCGGACCTCGGCGCGGCCCCTCCTGCGGTCTCTCTGGTTATCGCCGCGCGCAACGAGCAACGCAACATCCGCGAAGCCCTCCTCTCGGTGCTCAGCCTCGACTACCCCGACTACGAGGTCATCGTGGTCAATGATCGCTCGGAAGACGACACCGGAACCATCCTCGACGCCCTGAGCGAGAGCCATTCCCACCTGCATGTCCTCACCGTCAGGGACCTGCCGCCGGGATGGCTCGGCAAGAACCACGCCCTCTGGCTGGGCAGCGGAAAGGCGCGCGGGGAATTTCTCCTTTTTACCGATGCCGACGTGGTGATGGCTCCGAGTACCCTGAGCCGCGCCGTCACCTTCATGGAAAAGCACAGGATCGACCATCTGGCCGCCTCCCCCGTTCCGCGCATGCCAGGGCATTTTCTCAACATCTTCGGGGCGGCCTTCGGGCTGTTCTTCGGAATGTTCGTCCGCCCCTGGAAAGCCCGCGACCCCAAGAGCTCCTGCCACATCGGCATCGGCGCCTTTAACCTGGTACGCACCCGGGTCTACCGGGAGGTCGGCGGGCACCGCACCATCGCGCTGCGCCCCGACGACGATCTCAAACTGGGCAAAATCATCAAGAAAGGCGGTTTTTCCCAGGATATCGTACATGGCAAGGGGCTGATCGCCGTGGAATGGTACGCCAGCGTATGCGAAGTGATCCGGGGGCTGGAAAAGAACGTCTTTGCCGGCACGGACTACCGCCTCTCCCTGGTGATCTCCGGAGCCGTTTTCCATCTGGTTGCCAGCATCTGGCCCTATGTGGCCCTGCTGGTCACCGAGGGTTCGACCCTGCTGGTCTACGCCGCCACCGTCATGGTCATCAGCTTCATCGTGATCGACGGCTCCCGGTTCCATGGCTACCGGGCCTGGTACGCGCTGGGATTTCCCCTGGCCGCGGCCCTGTTCACCTACATCGTACTGCGCTCCGTATCCCTTAATCTCATCCGCGGGGGGATCACCTGGCGCGGAACCTTCTATCCCCTCTCCGAGCTGCGGCAAAACCGGATCTGAGCCTTATTCCCCGGCTTTCTTCCGCTCCAGCTCCTCCCAGCGAGCCATCAGCGCCTCCAGTCTCGCCTCGGCCGCGGCGAACTTACCGGCCACTTCCTGCACCCGCCCCGGCTCGCCGCCGAGGCGGGCCGGATCGGCGAGGAGCTCTTCGAGTTCAGCCATCTGCTCTTCCCGCTCGGCAATCTCCTGTTCAACGGCTTCCAGCTCTCGCTGTTCCTTGTAGCTGAGACCGGCGCGTTTTTTAGGCCGGGTGTCCACCTCTTCCTTCCTGGGCGCCGGCTTGGCGGCGGCAGCCTCCTCTTCGGCCTTCAGGGCCTGCAGTCGGCAGAAATCGTCGTAGTTGCCCTCCTGGAACATCAGCTTGCCGCGCTTGTCGATATTCAGGATGCCGGTGGCAATGCGGTCGAGAAACCAACGATCGTGGGTGACCACCAGGACACAGCCGGGAAACTCGGTGAACGCCTCCTCCAGCACCTGCATGGTGGGGATGTCGAGGTCGTTGGTCGGCTCGTCGAGGACGATCAGGTTGGCTTCCTCGAGCATCAGCTTGGCCAGCAGCAGCCGGGCCCGCTCGCCGCCGGAAAGGGTGGAAATGCGTTTGCGCTGCTCGTCGCGGGAGAAAAGAAAATCTTCCAGATATCCGATCTTGTGACGTTTGTTGCCGCCGACGGTGACCCAGTCCCCCTCGCCCACCGCTTCGTGAACGAACTGTTCGGGATCGAGACCGCTGCGGGCCTGGTCGAGATAGCCGATGCGGGTGTTCTTGCCCAGAACGACGGTGCCCGCCGAGGGGGGGATCTCACCGAGGATGGTGCGCAGCAGCGTGGTCTTGCCGCAGCCGTTGGGGCCGAGGATGCCGATGCGTTCCCCCTTGCGCAGGATCAGGTCGAGCCCGCTGAACAGCGGACGGTCGCCCGCTTTGACCGCGAGGCCCGCCAGCTCTAGGATCGTGCCGCCGAGACGCTGCCCCATTTCGAGTTCCAGCTTCATTTCGCGGCCGGAAACGGTCTTCTTCTGCCCTTGCAGCTGCTCGACCCGGTCGATGCGGGCTTTCTGCTTGGTGGTACGGGCCTTGGCGCCACGCTTGAGCCAGGCCTCCTCGCGGCGCAGCAGGTTGAGCAACCGGTCCTGGGCCCGCTCCTGCCCCAGCAGCCATTCCTGTTTTTGCTCCAGGTAGGCGCTGTAACCGCCGTTAAAGGCGCTCAGCACCCCCCGGTCGATCTCGAACATGCGAGTGACCACCCGGTCGAGGAAATAGCGGTCGTGGGTGACCAGCATCACCGCGCCGGGGAAGGTGCGCAGAGCATTTTCCAGCCAGGCGACGGTATCGGCATCCAGGTGGTTGGTCGGCTCGTCGAGCAGGAGCAGTTCCGGCTCGCGCAGCAGCGCCCCGGCCAGAGCGACCCGCTTGACGCCTCCGCCCGAAAGCTGTCCGACTCTCTGGTCGGGATCGGCCAGGCCGAGCCGGCCGCAGATGTCCAAGACCTTGTGGTCGAGATTCCAGGCACCGTGCAAGTCGAGCCAGCCCTGGATGTCGTGCTGCTCGTGCAGCAGCCGTTCGGCGTCCTCCCCCTTGGCGGAATGAAGCGCCTCGGCTATGGCCTGATAGCGGTTCAGACGCCGGCGGGCTTCGCCCAGAGCGGCATCCAGCGTCTGCTTGATGGTCAGAGCCCCGTCGAGCTGCGGCTCCTGCGGCAGATAAACGGCGGCGAGGTCGCGTTTGCGAATCACCTTCCCCTCGTCGGCCGACTCGAGACCGGCCACGATGCGCATCAGGGTCGACTTGCCGCAGCCGTTACGACCGATCACCCCGACTTTCTCTCCTTCGCCAATCGTCAGGCCGACGCCGGCGAGAACCGTTCTCGGCCCATAACTTTTATGTAAATCCGTAATGTCGATGACGTTCATGAAAAATCCTGATGACAAGAATCCGGGAAAGGAAAACGGGGCATTGAGCCGCAGGAACATGCCTTTATACACCGCCCCCTCAAAAAAACCAAGGCCCCCGGGAAGGGAGTCCTTCCGGCGGGGGCCATCACTATTCGGCTCTTATCGTTTTTTTCGAACAGGGGGGAAACCTTACCCGTCCTGGTTCTCGATCTCGTCCTTGGTTGGGTCGGTGGAGAAAAATCCCGAGACGCAGAACAGCATGAATCCTCCCGCATACAGAGACGCCAAGAGGGCCCAAAAGGGCTGCATGACGGTAAACACCATCACGACAAAAGCCACCCAGACACACAGCAGAACAATGCGTCCCACCCCACGGGATGCCTTCCGTACCCCTTTTTGCAAGCAAGAAAGGTCCTGTATCTCCTGCTCGATCGCAACCCTTTGCGTATTGTCGTCCATATTTTCTCCAGGATCCTGCATGGCACACCCGTCGTCGAAATCAAACCAGCCGGAGTGATCGCTCACTCCGAGAAAAGAATAAAAAAAAGTCGTCTACACCGTTTCTCTCCCTGTCAGCGTTTCACCGCATCCCAGCTGGCGGACAGGGTTGTCAGCATGATGTCCTCGGTCAGGTTAAAACTCCCCTGAATATGATCGCGTACGAGGAATATAACCGGGCCAAAACTCAGGGCAAAAAGAACCGGCTCGGGAAGGTCCTTGATGATCTGCTGCTGAATCCCTTCACAGAAAAGCAGTGCCAGCGGACTGTCGCACCCGGAGGCTTTTTCGCGCTTTTTTTCAATCCCGAAAGGAGAGTTGAAATACTGCTCGAGAAACTTGAATTCAAAAGGATTATTGATAAGGAAGTTGAGGATATTGGCATGGATGCGAATGAAGCGTTCCCGGATCGGAGCATTCTCCGGAACATTGTTCAAGAGAACAGAATGAATTTTCTGCTCCAGATCCTGGTGCAGGGCTTCGATGAGATCATCCTTGCTTTCGAAATAGCGATAAATGGTTCCGGTTCCCACCTCCGCTTTTTGGGCAATGAGAGAGGTCGGCGAGTTATGAAATCCGTTTTCGGCAAAAATCTCCAGGGCTGCCGTGAGAATGGCGGAGCGTTTGTCGGTTTTGCTGGCTTCCATACGAAGGCCTCCATTCGGAGTGACTGTTCACTCTCTTTTATAGCAGGACCGGAACCTCAGGTCAAAACAAATTTTCCCGCAAACTGGCTCCAACAGTCCCTTTTCCACCTGTCGCCCGCTGCGTTCCATCCCGCGGATCAGGCGATACGGAGGCGCTGTATAAAATCCCCAAATGGGGAATACTTTCCTGATTTGGGGATTCCACCAAGCCCACAACAGTCTGTTTTAACTGACTTTTTGCCCTGGCACACCGTTTGCTCTTCGTGGAAGCGCTTCCCGAACGGGGACGCCCAAACACACAACCACGGAGGAAAAAGAACATGAAAAAGATCTGGGTACTGCTTCTGACTCTTGCACTCACGGCCACCTTGTCGGCCTGCGGCAAGCAACCCGTAGCGGAAATCGACGCCACCAAAGCCGCCATGGATGCCGCCACGGCCGAAGGCGCCGAGAAATACGCGGCTGACGACCTGAAAACCGTCAACGACGCCATGTCCGCCGCCATGGAAGAAATCAAGGGCCAGGACGGCAAGATGTTCAAAAACTATGACAAAGCCAAGGAAATGCTGACCAAGGTCAAAGCGGATGCCGATACGCTCAAAGCCAAGACCGTCACCGTTCGTGAAGAGCAGCGCGGCAATGCCCTCAGCGCCCTGGCCGACGCCACCGCATCGGTTACCGAAGCTCAGGGACTTCTGGAAAACGCTCCCGTCGGCAAAGGCTCCATGGCGGATCTGGAAGCCATGCGCGCCGATGTTGCCGGACTGCAGTCCTCCGTGCAGGAGATTCAGCCCCTGATCGACGGCGGCGACTTTGTGGCGGCCCAGGAAAAGGCCGAAGCGATCCGCAGCAAAGCGGTTGCGGTTTCGGATGAAGTCCGCAAAGCCCAGATGAAAATGGCCGCTCTGAAGAAAAAGTAAGGAGATCCGCCCGTTGTTCTTCCGACACCTGAAAACGGGCCTGTTGCTGACGGCAATTGCCGGGATTTTAGGATGCAGTGAACCGCCGGTTCCCCCAGAGGTCCAGCTGGCAGCCAGCCAGGAGCAGGACCTCTGGGGATCCGGCGCTGCTGTTTACGCGCCGGCAGAATACCAGCACTACCGTGAAAGCCTGCAGACAGGGCGTACGCTGCTACGCCAGGAACAGGATAAATGGCGGCTGGTGCGCAACTATACCGCCGTGCAGCAGAGCTTTAACGCCATTCTGGCCGAAGGAAACACCGTCAAGGCGCTCAGCCTGAACCGCCAGCATCAGGAAAATGACGAAATCCGCGTCACCAACGACCAGCTGCGCGCAAAGATCGATGTGCTGCGCCAGCTCTCCGCCAGTCTCAAGGACAGCCGCCTGGCCCGGCGGAAACTGACCGAGAGCGAAGTGCTGCTCCATGAAGCCTCCGGGCTGCTCCGAAACGGCCGCAACGACCAGGCACGAACGGCCTTGAAAAATGCCGATGCCGGCATCGAGGCCGTGGTCGGCACCATTGCCCCCCTCGTCTCCCGCTTCGCGGATACCGGCCAGATCGACCGATGGCGCACTCAGGTACGGACAGCTGTCTCGGCCTCGAAACGGCAGGGCGGAAATCTGATCGTGATCGAAAAACTGGAACGCCGGCTGACCCTGTACCACAACGGCCTGCCTCAGCATACGTATCCGGCGGGTCTCGGGTTCAACTTTCTCAGCATGAAACTGCGCTCGGGA
>QKGY01000053.1 GCA_003250235.1 Desulfuromonadaceae bacterium | reverse complement strand
GACCGTGGTCATTCTGATCCAGGTTGTCGGCCTGATCATGGTGATCGCCCTGCTGACCTTGCCGGCGGCCATAGCAGGGCACTTTGTCCAATCGTTGGGTAAAATGATGCTGCTTGCGACTTTCATCGGAGCCCTGTTCACCACAGGCGGACTGGCTCTCTCCTACGGCCCCGACCTGCCGGCTGGGGCGACGACGGTTTTGTTGACGGGAACCGGCTATATCCTCTCCGCCGGCCTTGCCAGCCTACGCCACAAATTCCGCATCCGTAAAACAGCAAGCTGAAACAAAGCGGCCCCCCTTCCACGGAGCAGGGGAGTCCGCTCGAACTCTGGAGAATACGTCATGGCTACAGCGTTCTGGGGAATTATCACCTTAGGAATTCTCATATTTGTTCACGAGTTGGGGCATTTTTTGGTCGCAAAGAGTACCGGGGTAAAAGTGCTCCGGTTTTCTCTAGGTTTCGGCCCTCGCCTTCTCGGGTGGAAAAAGGGGGAGACTGAATACCTGATCTGCCTCCTTCCTTTTGGCGGATATGTTCAGATGCACGGTGAGCGAAAAGGGGAACCGGATGGTTCCGACGAACCGCCCATCCTGCCGGACGATGACAGAGCCTTTACCAACAAGGGAGTCGGGACCCGAATGGCGATCGTCGCGGCAGGCCCGCTGACAAACCTGCTACTTCCCTTTGTCATACTGCCCCTGGCCTATATGGTCGGCGTGCAGAGTCCCTCATACCTGAAGGCACCGCCGCAAGTCGGTTATGTCGTCTCCGACAGCGCTGCATCCGGACAGGGGCTTATGCCGGGGGACCGCCTCCTGCAGGTCGACACTACAGATGTTCACACCTGGGAGGAAGCGAACACGGCCTTTGCTGCAACAACAGGCGACAAGGCCCTCTTGACCCTGGAACGACAGGGCCAGCCGGTGCGGGTCTTGATGCCCCGTACCGCCGGTGAAACCTACGATCTGCGCAGTGTGGGAATTTTTCCGGAACAGCCACCGGTTCTGGGAGACGTCTTTGTCGGAGAGCCGGCTCAGCAGGCGGGACTTCGCGAGGGGGATCGCATTGAGACGATCGACGGCAAGCCGATCGCCAGCTGGTACGACGTCGGCCCTGCTATCAACGAAGCCGGTGGCCGCCTCATCGAGGTGACCGCCCTTCGTAACGGGGAGCGTCTCTCATTTTCGATGACGCCGCAGAAAAACGACAAGGGGCGCTACCTGATCGGCATATCCCCGAAGCAGGAGACCACTCTCAAACGCTACGCCCCTGTCGATGCGATTCGGGCCGGTACGGATAAAACGGTTGAGCTGATGCGGCTGACCGGCGATTTCCTCAGGCAACTGGTTGCCGGAAAGATCTCTGCGGACAATATCGGCGGTCCGGTCATGATCGTGCAGACCGCCGGGGAAGCCGCCCAGACAGGCGTAGCCTCCACCCTTTTGTTTCTGGCGTTTCTCAGCATACAGCTTGGCTTTCTCAACCTGCTGCCCGTGCCCGTGCTCGATGGCGGTCATCTTCTCTTCTTCCTCATCGAGCTGGTATTCCGCCGCCCCCTTCCGGCTGCGGCCCAAGAAGTGGCTCTCAAATTCGGCCTTGTTCTGCTGTTGACTCTGATGGGACTGGCTCTGTTTAACGACTTCAGCCGTTTTTTTTCATAACCCGTCCCTGACATCCGGGGGATGATCTGCGCGCTTGCAAGACAACCATTCTCCGCTAGACTTAGTGATGCTTTTCTAACCCGGATACCCGTAATGTCCAAGGAGGAATCAGTCCATGCACCGGTTTATGAAACTCTTGATGGCGGGCTTTCTTCTGGCCCTGCTTACCACCCCGCCTCTCCAGGCGGCGGAAGATGCCCCTCCCCTCAAAGGGGTCGGTGACAGTGCTCCCATTTTTACCCTGGCCAGCAATCAGGACAGCCTGTTTTCGTATGATCGCGATATTTACGGCAAACATCACCTGATCATCACCTTCTTCCCGGCGGCCTTCACCCCTGTCTGAACGGGGGAGATGGAGGGGCATCAGAGGAACCTCTACCTCTATGACCGCTTCAATGCCCAGGTCGTGGGCATCAGTCGTGACAACGTGGACACCTTGAAATATTTCGCCCAGCAATATGGACTCACGTTCCCTCTGCTGTCCAATTCGACGGGCTACCTCGGCATGTGGCTGGGCTCCCAGCCACCCGGCTCGCCGACCTTCTCACGCCGGACGGTGGTGATTGACCGACTCGGGGTCATCCGCTATGCCCGCAACGGTTCTCCGAATTATCACGAGATCCTTCAGGTCCTCAAACAACTTCATGCCGAGGAGGATACCCCATGAGACGACTCGTCATGCACGCATTGGGGGGCCTGCTGGCCCTGTCGTTCCTGGGTCTTTTCAGCGGCTGTGCTCTGGTTCAACACCAGCCCCAAAAACAATCCAGTCTCGTAGCGAATCTGGATGGAACATCGACATGGAAGGACGAATTCCGGTTCGTGGCTCCGCCGCCGCCCTGGAACCTGGTTCAACTGGACGAGGAGGATTATTCCCTGGCATTTATGAACCTGTGCAGCGGCATGTTTCCCTGTCAATCCACCCTGGCCTATGCCGAAGAACCATTTGGCTATTCCCGAGACCTGGAACAAAGGGCCGATGAGTTCTTCAAGCGTTTTCTCTGGGCTTCCCGCGTGCAGTTCGGAAAACCGCGACTGCAGAAAACAACCGTTTTCGGCCAGGAAGGTCTGATCGCCTATAATGAAGGCCTCGAACCGGTCAAAGGACACAAGGTCTTCAGCAAGATCATTTTTGCCAAGCGCGGAGAGCGGGTGGTGGCATTCTATTACACCCAGTGGCGTCCGAAAGACAGGGATTACGATCAGGAAGACGTCAAAGCTTTCGACCGTTTTGTCGCCTCGTTCGAATACCTCAAACCCTCTTTCTACGAAACCCTCTGATTCCGGGTTCCGCTTGGATGTCCCTCAAAAGGCTGCTCGATAAGCAGCCTTTTGCTTTTTAGGAGCGGCCAACGCATGCGCTCCGCCCTGCCAGTGGCGTAAAATTTGCTATAACGGCTTTGAAATTCCTTTCAAAGCCGTTCGGTGGAGGCATGGCAATGAGCACTGGAAAAAAAATTCTTCTGGTTGACGACGTCACATTCTTTCTGGACATGGAAAAATCGTTCTTCGCCCGTGAAAGCATCCAGATCACGACGGCCCATAGCGGCAACGAAGCCCTGAAGCTCATGAGGGTGCTGAAGCCAAATCTTGTCATCATGGATCTTCATATGCCGGAAATGAGCGGTGCGGAGTGTTGCAGGAAGATCAAGGAAGACCCGGAGCTGTTCACGACCCCCGTGATCCTCATTGCCGACTCGGAGGGGGAGGAGGAACTCGCTCTGTGCCACAAGGCCGGATGCGATCACGTCATCTCACGCCCGCTGAACAGGCATTTGGTCCGTAAGACAGCCAAGGAATATCTTGAGCTTTCAGAACGTGCAACCCCCCGGGTAAAATCCCGGCTGCTTGTCCGATATGGCATCGAAAACCAGAAAACCCTTCATGACTACTCCGTCAACCTTAGTGCCGGCGGGATCTTTCTCGAAACGCCACAATCTCTTCCCGTCGACACGCCCGTCACCCTCGAATTTTTTGTGCCCGGTGCGGAAGAGACCGCCTGCTGCAAAGGACGCGTCACCTGGGTAAACGCCCAGCAGAGCAAATCCAAACTGGATTTTCCGGCCGGAGTGGGAATTGCCTTCGAAGAAATTCCAGACAGAGACATTCGACGCATCCAGGATTTCATTCACACCGAATGTACCCTTCAGCCCATGGCGGAAACCGCCTGAGTTTTTTTGCAACCAGCGGATCCCTGAGAGACCTGGACCGATGGCGTCATCGAGAATGACACAAACAGTCATTTCTACGGGATGGACGGTCGAAAGCGGAGGATTGCAGCCTGCGGGATGGAAAACCTTTGAAAGGATAAGCGAAGCGGAGAAAAGACAGAAGGCGCGTTACTGCCGCACGACGCACAGAACGGTCACATTGCCTTCAGGCTTGTTTTGCAGAAACTTCGTCTGAGCTTCAACCGGTGTGCCGGCTTCGACAAGTTGTTCGCGGACTTCACCATCAATCTCGTATGATACTTCGTACATCGTCATACCGATATCCTCTTTGGGTTGATACGTCTGAGCAGGCGGATAATACCGCCACCGACGCAGAGTGTCAACTGTTCCCTGAGCTGAGCTCCCTGGCCAGCCTGCCAAGAACTTCGATTGAGCCTTCCACCCGTTCGGACCAGAATGCCGCATTGAGGCGCACAAAATTACGGTACTTTCCCGAAGCCGAAAAAATAGGCCCCGGAGCGATGGTCATCCCCTCCTTGACCGCTTTTCCGTAAAGCTCCAGACTATCCACCATTTCCGGCATTTCCACCCACAGTGAAAAGCCCCCCTTCGGCCGACTGACCCGCGTCCCTTCAGGAAAAAAGCGGCCTATCGCCTCCCCCATCAGGGCCGCTTTTCGGGCGTAATCCCTTCGGATAGACCGCAGATGCCTGTCGTACCCTCCATTAGCCAGAAACTCCGCGACCGCCAGTTGCGTGGGGGTGGCCGACGCGATATTGGTGACAAGCTTGAGCTTCTCCACCTGAGCGCGGTAACGCCCGGCAGCGATCCATCCTACCCGATAGCCGGGAGCCAAAGTCTTGGAAAACGAGGAACAGAGCAGAACCAGTCCCTTGCGGTCGTAGGCCTTGGCGACCGAAGGGCGTTCGTCCGAGAAAGCCAGATCCCCATAGATATCGTCCTCAATAAGAGGGATTTCATGGTGTGCCAGCAGAGCCACCAGCTCCTTTTTTTTCTCATCAGGCATCTGGGAGCCCAGGGGATTGTTGAAGTTGGAAATCATCACGCAGGCATGAACGGGGGTGTGATCCAAGGCATATCCAAGCGCTTCGAGACTCATTCCTTCACTCGGAGAAGCCGGTATTTCCAGGGCTCTCAACCCCAGCTCCTGGATCAACTGCAAAAAATTGTAGTACGCGGGTGTTTCTATGGCAACGGTGTCACCCGGTTTGCAGACCGCCTTTAACGCCAGAAGAACCGCCTCCATGCAACCGGTCGTCGTCAGGATATCGTCCGGCCTCAGCGCACACCCGGCTCCGAGCATGCGCCGGGCCACTTCCTTGCGCAAGCGTTCACAGCCCGGAGGTATGGCATAAGAAACGCTCTGCACGCCAAAACGTCTGGCCTGTATGGACAGCATACGGTTGAGCCGGGTTACGGGAAGGTGTTCGGGATTGGGGATGGCGGCACCGAGCTGAATCAGTCGCGGGTTCAGAATGTCGCGCATGATCATCTGGGTCAGTTCACCGACACTCACCCCCGCCGGCTGGAGCATCGGTTCGGACACAACCGGCTCCCTGGGCAGGGCGGGCAGGCGCGGACACACATAATAGCCGGATTGCGGTCGGGCCTCCAGAATACGCCGGTCCTCCAGAAAACCATAGGCTTCCTTGACCGTATTGATGCTCACTTGCATCTGCCTGCTCAGATTCCGAATCGAGGGAACCCTCTCTCCGGGACGGAAAGTCCCCTCTTCGACCAGAGTGGAAATTCGGCTGGCAACCTCTTCGTACAGGGGGATATTGGCCATGAAATGCTTCCTTTTCGTGTCTCTGTCCACAGGCTACACGGAGGATATCCTTAAAACCAGATACAGTTCCCCCTCACATTTATGGACACAGTTTAAAAAAGCATAAATTGTAACAGACACAAAAGCAACGACCTGTATCTGTTACCCTGGGGTATTTCACTGTATAAAAAGGTAAAACCTTAAGGGGGCATCGTATGGATCTGGTGATAGGGAAAAACGAAAGCGTAAGCCTCAAAGGAGACTTTAGAGGACAACAGTTGGAATGCCTAGAAGGTACGATCTGGCTGACCCAGAGCGGCGACGGAAGGGATCACATCCTGCGTCCGGGGAGCTCTTTTATCGTCCGCAACAAAGGGCATATCGTCCTGACCGCCAGGAGCGGTGCCCGTCTGGGTCTTTCAAGATCGGTTAGAATTCTGGCGGGCAAACATCTCAAAGACTTTTAGCGACAGCAGCCGCAAAGGGAGGAATAGTTGGAAGTCCGTTATAAAATCAGGACGCGACACAGACCGGATCTTTTTTGAAAAATCCGGAAAGTTCGGAGAGAAGCATCCCGAACAGCATCAGGGCACACCCCAGAAAACCCCGGGACGTCAGGGTTTCACCGAGAAGAAGCCAGCCACCAAGGGCAGCGAACGCTCCCTCGAGGCTCAGGATAATTGCCGTATGGGCAGGATGGGCTTCGCGTTGTGCGACAACCTGAAGGGTGTAGGCGACCCCCACCGACATCAGTCCACCGTAGAGGATCGGTAAACCGGCGGCCAGAAGCCCAGTCACCGTAATGGCCTCGTAAAGAAAAGCTGCGGCAAGACTGAGCAGCGAGCACACAGCAAACTGGATGCACGATAACGGGATGGCCTCCATGCGCGGAGACAGCCAACCGATGAGCAGCACATGCCCGGCCCAGAAAAAAGCACCGAGCAGAACAAGCAGGTCGCCAAACGCCATGGTGAATTGCTCGTTCATGCACAGCAGGTAAAGCCCCACGACCGCCAATGCCGCCCCCACCCAGGTCCACCCACCCGGTCTCTGCCGCCAGAACAA
>QKGY01000276.1 GCA_003250235.1 Desulfuromonadaceae bacterium | reverse complement strand
ATGAAGGTCCGCCCAGCCGAGCCCCAGCCGATCCAGGGCTGCCGGCCGGTTGGCGGTAATGAGCAGATCGGCTTTCGGCAAAACCTCATCGAGCCGGGCCCGTCCCGCGGCAGATTTCAGGTCAAGCCTGATCACTTCATGTCCCGCTGCCAACTCCCGGTACCAGTCGGCATTGTAGGATTCCAGCGGATCCCCTGAGGGCGGCTCCACCTTGATCACCCGCGCCCCCAGTTGGTGCAGGCGTCTCGCCACGGCCGGTCCGGGCAGGTTTACCGCCAGATTCAACAGGGTTATTCCCCTGAGACATTTCATGCGCTTTTCCCCGCAGGTCAGTTTTTTGCTTTGTTCATGATTTCCCGCATGAACCGCTATTTCTTGTCAAAAACTGCAAAGACTTGGCTGGTAAGAGACTAAGGTCGCGGAAAAAGTCTGTCTTCGGTCATGCTTGAATATTTGGGCATTCGCTTATTAGATCTTCTCCAGTACCGCTAATGCCGTGCGCAGAGCGCCTTCGATAAAACCCTGAAAGTCGGAATAAGCCTCGCCGCAGATATGGACGTTTTGTGGTGCATCGGGCTCCCCGGACAGGGAAAAGGCTGTTAACTCCCGCAGAGCTGCTTCGATCTGAACCCCCGGTTTCCAGATATGACATCCGGCCGCAAAGGGTTCCCGGCTCCAGTCCCGGATGCCGAAACAGGTGATGGCATCTCGCTCGGCCCGTCGGTGTTCCGGATCGGTTGTTGCCGGATTGGCGCTGAGGTATTTGAGATAATAGTGCAATAGACGCCGATCACCGTTGAGTTCCGCCTTTTCATGGGGCTCGCCCAGAACGAACGGTTTCCAATAGTTCATGGACGGAGGTTCACCATACACCATCACCATGCCGCGCCGGTCTTCCCCTTCACCGCGTGTGTAATAGTGCAGTTCGCGCGTGGGGACAGACGAAGCCCTGGTCTGGGGGGGCGTTTTTTCACCCCACCAGGGTTCTTTCGTGACGTAGAAGCATTTGATCAGAGGAGCGGGGATCACGGCGTCGACGTGGGCACTGACATGTTCGGGGAGATAGTCCCGCAGGGTGCGCAGAGGGGATTGCGGGAGGGCCAGGACGGCATGTCGCGCAATGACCCGGACTGTTCCGCCGCTCGAAGTCCTCATATCAAGCCTTACCCGATTCGATGTTTCCTGATGGATGGCTGTTAACCGATGACCGAGATGCAGAGGCACGGGGGGCTCCAAACCGGTAAGCGCCTCGACGATGCGGGTGGCCAGCATTTCCACGCCCTGTTTTACTGTGACCAGAGAATCGCGAGGGTGCAGGCCGCGTAGCCAGAAGATGATCCACTCCGCCGCATTTGGGTTCAGATGCAGGACATGATAAAAGGTGCCGTGTTCAATGATCATATTGACGGCATTGTGGCTGAGCACCTCGCTGAGAGCGTTCCAGAATCCGGTTTGATGTAGCGGTTCTCCCAGGAACGTCGCTTCCGTCCGCAGGTAGTGGTAGTAGGTTTCATCCAGCCCGGCCCACCATTGCCAATGGCGGGGATCTCTGGGATCGTCGAGGTCTCCTGGACTTTGGCCCAGAATCCGCAGGATGCCGAGGGTCAGAAGCTCCAGGGTGGTCAGCAGGCGCGGCTCAGAGGATGCCGCAATCTGGCCGGGCTCATCCCGGTCGAGGTCGAACAGGGTATCCGGACTTTGATCTGCCATGTAAGGCGGGAAAG
>QKGY01000051.1 GCA_003250235.1 Desulfuromonadaceae bacterium | reverse complement strand
GCCACAACGAGAAAAAGCGGAAAAAGAAAGACCGCCGTGAGAGCATCGACCTGCAGCAGGAATTCGGCGCCGGGCACCGCCCAGGCCCAGTGAAGACGGCTGTTTTCAGGATGAGCCAGAGCCAGAACGGTTCCGAGCAGGGCGCAGGCGACCCCGGCGAGCACCAGCCAGAGGCTCAGGCGCTCTCCCCAACGGGCCTCCCGCCTGCAGAACAGCCCCGGGATTCCCGAGGCAAAAATCAACAGGGTTCCGATCAGAAACCATTCCATGGTCATAACAACCCCTTTCCGGCCAGAACGCTCCAGACCATCAACAGGGCACAGGCCATGAAGATATAGAGTAGGTAGACCTGCAGTTTCCCCTGTTGCAGCCAGCGAAGTCGAACGCAGCGTTCGGCGATTTTCCCGACCCCGGGCAGGAACAGGCGGATCAGGACCGGGTCCGGCGACTGTTGGGCCAATCGCGAAACGCGCGGGAAAATGGCCCTGAGGGGTTTGCGCTGCACCTCAGGCCCCAGAGAGGGCGGGACCAGGTGGCTTTGCGCCAGTTCGGCATACCCCTCTCCGGTGTACTCGATACGGGAAGACAAAAACGCGAAACCGCACCCCCAGGTTCCTCCCTGCCGCAGGGGCCTGTGGCGACGCAACCAGAACAACAGGGCCGCAAAGAGCCCGAGACTCATCCAGATCAGAGCGTTCCACCGGCCGAACTGCGAGAGCCGCGACAGGATATCGGCCAGCGGTTCGCGGCTTCCCGGCAACAGCTGTTCGAGGGGCGAGGCAAGCAACGCCACGGCCCGATGCGGGAATAACCCGATGAGCAGGCAAAGGCTCAGCAATATCGCCATCGGTCCCAGCATCGAAGCGGACGCTTCGTGGGCGTGCAGAGCGGCTTCGCTGCGCGGCGCGCCGAGCAGCACAATCCCGCAGAGACGGGTGAACGCGACGACGGCGAGTGCGCCGATCAGCCCCAGGATCCCGACCATGAGCAGGGGCAGCAGGCCGATGAACCCGCCGGTCTGGATCCCGTTGCCCAGCAGTCCGAGATAGATCAGCCACTCGCTGACCAGGCCGTTGAAAGGCGGCAGGGCGGAGATGGCCAGAGAGCCACCGATCACCATCGCGCCGGTCCAGGGCATTTTCTTGAGAAGCCCCCCGAGGCGGTCCATATCGCGGGTGGACGTGGCATGCAGCACGCTGCCGGCCCCCAAAAACAACAGGCCTTTGAACAGGGCGTGATTCCAGATATGCAGCAGGGCGCCCGCCAGCCCTAAAAATGCCAGCAGCGTCTGGCCCTGGGCTTTTGCGTAAAGGCCGAGGCCGAGGCCGAGAAAGACGATGCCGACATTCTCGATGGTCGAATACGCCAGAGCCCGTTTGATGTCCCGTTGAAAATTGGCCATGGCGATGCCGTAAAGGGCACCGACGCCGCCAAGGGCCATCAGGGCGATCCCCGCCTGCGGCAACAGGGCGGGCAGAAATCCGCAGATGCGCAGGATGCCGTAGATACCGACCTTCACCAGAACGCCCGACATCAGGGCGGAGACATGGCTGGGCGCCGCAGGGTGGGCGTCGGGCAACCAGACGTGGAGGGGAAAGAGTCCGGCCTTGACGCCGAACCCTCCGATTCCGGCGACAAGCAGCAGGGCTGCCGTCAGGGTGGGAAGCGGCTCAAGCGAACGGAAATCGGCAAAATCGAAACCGCCGCACAGCCCTCCCGCCGACAGAAAAAAGGCCAGCAGCAGCATCAGCCCCAGGTGCGCCACCACCAGATAGGTCCAGGCGGCTTCGCGCACCTCTTTCTGGCGGTGTTCGAATGCCACCAGAAAGAACGAGCTCAGGGTCATCCCCTCCCAGGCCATGAGGAACAGAACGGCGTTGGCGGCAACCACCACCAGGATCATGGTCGCGACCATCAGGTTGAGAAAGAACCAGTGCGGCCCGACGGCACCGGCCGGGGAGTGATCTTTCAGGTAGCCGGTTGCGTACACGGCGGCCAGGATGGCGAGCAGGCAGATCGGCAGCACGAAAAAGGCCGCCAGGGGATCGAGGTTCAGTGCAAAATGGCCCGCCGGCACCTGCCACGTCCAGGAGAGGGAGAGGGTCTTGGCGCCAAGCAGCACGGACAGGGCCGCGAGCAATCCCAGAAAGGCGCCGCCGACCAGACCCGAGGCTCCCAGCACCCCGGAGAGTTTCGGGCGACGGGCGCAAAGCAGGGCGAGCAATCCCGTCCCGACGAGTAAAGACAAAGCCAGCAGCAGCATGTTCATGACAGTTCATCCGTTAGGGGAAGGCTCTCGGACTCTTTCGAAAACTCCCCGCGATGGCTTTTGCGCCAGAGGTAATAACCGAGGCCTGCAATGCTGCAGCCGCCCGCAGCCAGAAAGAGCGCCGGAATGCCGATTTCGCCGTAAGCCATCCCCCCCAGGTAGCCGCCGGTGAAGAATCCGCCCAGCAGGGTGATCAGCAGCAACAGTTTCCACCACTCGACATGGCGGTAGCGGATCAGATGGCCGATGAGCACACCGATATCGGTCACCATGCCCGAAACATGGGTGGTGCGGATAATCAGTCCGTAATAACTGCTCGCCATGGCGTTCTGCAGGCCGCAGGCCATGGCGGCCAGAGGGATGCCGATCTGCCTCTGCAGCAGCAGAAGAACGGTGGCGCTGCACAGAATAAACCCTTCGAGCATCATGGTAATGCCGTAACGACGACCGGGCCGCACCTGGGTCGAGCCGATAATCACCCCGCTCAGTACCGCCCCGGCCAGAAAGCCGGCGAAGATGGACAGGGCGCCCATCAGATCCGGGCGGTTGCTGGTGGAAAGATCGATTGCCAGGCGGGAAACCGCACCGCTCATATGGCTGACCGGGACATGATAGATCCCCAACAGCACCACGTTGACAAATCCCGCCACGGAAGCGAGCAGCCCCCCGAAGACAAACACCCAGGGGCGCTCACGGTAGAGATTGTTCTTTTCTTGGGCCAGTGAATAGGGCATGGGGTCAGCGTTCTCCCCCCGGGCATGAGACGTACACCTTCAGGAGCCCTTCAGTCCCGGCTTTTATCTGGGGAAAGAAACGGCGACTCATTTGATCAGCAGCTCCTCGGCGCGCCGCAGGGCGGCAAAAATCTCCTCACGGCTCCCCTGCTCGTCGAGCGTCTTTCGGAACTTTCGGTCCTGCAGAACGAAACCGAGACGCGACAGCAGATGCAGATGGGAGCGCAACGTGGGAGAAATCAGGGTGAAGAGTACCTGCACCGGAATGCCGTCGAGAGCATGGAAATCGACCGGCTGCTCCAGGAAGCAGAGGGTTACCGTCGGACGGGTGACATGGAGCAGCACGGGGTTGCGCGGATGCGGCAGGGCGATGCCTGCGCCGATCCCCGTAGAGGCCAGTTTTTCGCGGGCGATGAGAACCTGTCGCAGATAATCGCGATCGACTTCGTCCGGCAGTCTCAAGTGCATCACGACGTCGGCAAGAACCTCGTCCCGGGTCCGACCCTCCATGCGATAAAAAACCCCGCCAGTCTCTATGGACGAAATCAGGCTCGGCAGCGGCAGAGCGTCGCTCTCCGGTTCGGAGAGCAGTTCGGCGGAAATTCCCATGCGCCGCGAGGTGGCCCACTCGAGAAGCTCCGAGCGGTTGAAGCGATAACTCTCATGGACCTTGTAGGCCGGTACGATCTCCTGCTTGATCCAGCGATAGATCGTTTTTTCCGAGACGGAGAGCAGCCGTGCGGCGTCTTTCACAGAAAGGTTCATTTTTAACACCTATGACATATGTCGCTGTCAGTGGACATTTTTGGACATTATTTTTTTTGGAGCAAGAATTGTCAACCTTAAATTTATGGATCACACCGATCCCCTGCCGTCTTTTTCGCCTTAACGCCTCTCCCCTCCTTCGCGCAAAAATCCCCGTCGAACCGCTTGGCCGTGCGTCTGTCCTTTCAATCTGCCATCTTGCGGCGGGATGGAAATACGTTTACTCTAGGCATAGATCCGTGCTCATCACGAGGTCTTGTGGGATAAGGGTTTGTGTGTTCGCGTGCAAAGGCTCGGATGAAATCCCTACAGGCACCGATTGTCGCCGAGAGCGCGTCGGAGGGCAGAGTCTTATGAGGCCGTATATGGCCAAAGACGCGGCCTGTGCATCACCAGGAACATCGTCGAGACACACGGAGTGATCCTCGCCGGGAAAAAGATCACCCCTCCGCATTACCCTGCCGCACGCCCCCGTTTTCTGAGTCCGGCATCCGCGATGCCGCCTGTCGCATGACCTTCCACCCTGGAGACCGCATGTCCAGCAACACCATCCGCATCAGCGGCGCTCGTCAGAACAACCTCAAAGACCTGCACCTCGAACTCCCCCTCGGCGAGCTGATCGTCGTCACCGGGGTGAGCGGTTCCGGCAAATCCTCTCTGGCCTTCGACACCATCTACGCCGAGGGCCAGCGCCGCTACGTGGAAACCTTCTCCCCCTACGCGCGGCAGTTTCTCGACCGTATGGACAAGCCGCAGACCGATCGCGTCGAGGGGATCCCCCCCGCCATCGCCATCGACCAGACCAACCCGGTGCGCACCTCGCGATCCACCGTCGGCACCATGACCGAGCTCAACGACCACCTCAAGCTGCTCTACGCCAGGGCGGCTCGCCTCTTCTGCCACCGGTGCGGCCGCCAGGTGCGCCAGGAGACGCCGGAGAGCCTCGTGCAGCAGCTCCTCGACCGGGCAGAGCCCCGGCAAAAGGCGCTGATCGCCTTCCCCGTGGTGGTGCCGGCCAACTTCACCGTCGCCGAGGTGGAGGAATCCCTCGCCCGCCAGGGCTATACCCGCATCCACCACCGCGAGGGGGCCACCCTGACGGTGCTTCAGGACCGCCTGCGTCTCGAACCTTCCCAGCGTCACCGCCTGGCCGAAAGCCTGGAGGCGGCGCTCAAATACGGGCACGGGCACGTCAGCGTCATTCCCGTCGGCGAGCAGGGCGAGGAGCTGGGTCACTGGCGCTTTTCCGCCGACCTGCACTGCCCGGACTGCGATATCGCCTATGCCGAGCCGACCCCGAACCTCTTCTCCTTCAACTCCCCGGTCGGGGCGTGCGAAACCTGTCGCGGCTTCGGCCGGGTGATCGGCATCGACTACGCCCTGGTCATCCCCGATGAGACCAAAACCCTGGCCGAGGGGGCCATCAAACCCTGGCAGACCGACAGCTACCGCGAATGCCAGGACGATCTGATGGCCTTCGCCCGCAAGCGCGGGGTGCCCACCGATCTCCCCTGGCGGGAACTCTCGGTCGAACAGCGGCAGTGGGTCCTTGCCGGCGAGGGAAGCTGGGAAGAGGGGGTTTGGTATGGGGTTCAGCGCTTTTTCGACTGGCTGGAGACCAAGAGCTACAAGATGCACATCCGGGTGCTGCTCTCCAAGTACCGCGCCTATACCGAATGCCCGACCTGCCTGGGAGCCCGGCTGAAACCCGAGGCCCTCAACTGGCGGCTGGGAGGGAGGAAGGAGGCAGACAGGGCTCTGGCCTCGCACGGGCGCTTCCGCCCACAGGGGATGGACCTGTCCGACGAGACGCTGAAGGCCCTGCCCGGCCTCGGTTTCCACGACCTGATGCTGCTGCCCATCGATCGGTGCCGGGACTTCTTCGAGGCCCTCGTTCTTCCGGCACCCCTCGACGCCGCCGCCGACCTGCTGCTGGGGGAAATCCGTACCCGCCTGCACTACCTGGTCGAGGTGGGGCTGGGCTATCTCAGCCTGGATCGCCAGTCCCGGACCCTGAGCGGCGGCGAGGTCCAGCGCATCAACCTTACCACCGCCCTGGGCACCTCGCTGGTCAACACCCTGTTCGTGCTCGACGAGCCGAGCATCGGCCTGCACAGCCGCGACATGGACCGGGTGGTCGCCATCCTGCACCGCCTGCGCGACGCCGGCAACTCCCTGCTGGTGGTCGAGCACGACCCGCAGGTGATGCTGGCGGCCGACCGCATCCTGGACATGGGACCGGGACCGGGCGAGCATGGCGGCGAGGTGGTCTTTTTCGGCCCCCCCGACGCCCTGCTGGAAAACCACGCCTCGAAAACCGCCGAGTACCTGAGCGGACGCCTCGGCGTGGCCGGCGACATGGCTCCCCGTCCCCCCGATCCATCTACGGCTTGGCTGGAGATCCTCGGCGCCGAAGAGAACAACCTGAAGAACATCGACGTGCGGCTCCCCCTGCAGCGTCTGGTCTGCATCACCGGGGTGAGCGGCAGCGGCAAGAGCACCCTCATCCAGGACATCCTCTACAATGCGCTGAGCAAGCTCATGGCCCGTCCCGTCGAGCCGCCGGGAAAACACCGGGCCATCCTCGGGCACGAACGGATCGACGACGTGGTCCTGGTGGACCAGTCCCCCATCGGCAGGACTTCCCGCGCCAACCCGGCCAGTTACGTCGGGGCACTCGACGCCATCCGCAAGCTGCTGGCCGAAGAACCCCTGGCGCAGCAGCGCGGCTACACCGCCGGCACCTTCAGCTTCAACAGCGGCAACGGCCGCTGCCCGACCTGCAGCGGAAGCGGCTTCGAGCACGTGGAGATGCAGTTTCTCAGCGACGTCTACCTGCGCTGCCCCGACTGCGACGGACGCCGCTACCGCGCCGAAGTGCTGGAGGTCAAGCTCCTCCTCCGCGAGGGGGGCGCCCCCCTGTCCATCGCCGAC